>WTHV01000240.1 GCA_011525265.1 Alphaproteobacteria bacterium
GACCCATATGAAGCGAGCCTGTGACATTTGGCGGCGGCATCATGATTGTGTAAGGCGCTTTATCAGAGGATGGGTCACATGCAAATGCACCAGATGCCTCGCTTGCCTCATACCAATGCGTTTCGATCTCTTGTGGATTATAAGTTTTATTTAACATGATAGCGCCAAAACAGGATGAAGAATGGGTTTAAATACTGCCAATCTTATAAGCCACGGCGCCCTATTTGTCACGTTAGGAATCGCGAAAATAACAGCAAAAGATAGGCTAAATTAGCGCTTTTTACTTGATGGTTTTGATGTGGTCGATGGGCGCTTTTGCGGATTAGTTAACGCCTCTTCAATCAGCTCGGTCATATTACCCTGAAGCCATGTTGAAACTTGCTCTTTGATAATTGAACGCAAAGCAAGGCGCACGGCTGAGGAAAAGCCCTCTTCTTCTGCCTGTGGTGGTGAGGCTGTTTGGTCAGAGACAATATGCAAATTGGGGTGACCAGAGGATAAATCACCATCATCCTCAAAAATACTATCAGCCTGCGTCATTTCCTGTTCGGCTGGCTGATACATGGCTTGCACTTCTGCCACAGGATCAGGCACAGCAGGTGTTGCAACTGGCACATTGACCTGTGGCTTAATCGGCTGAGATAGCCCTGCTTTTGCCTCATCAAAGGCGCTTGCTGTCATCAGACCTTCAGAGGCTGAAAACGTAAAATCTGCTCCATGAAAATCTGTAATAGCAGGCTCTGATACAATAACAGGGCGCGTTAAAGAATTCTCTTTAACAGGTTCTTTTTGTTCAATTTTTTCAATTTCAACAGAAAGAGGCTGCGTCTCAATCACTGGTTTGTTAGCCGTATCTTTCGTGCTGTAGAAACCGCCACCTTTACGGCCGATGGGGCTTGTTAATTCTGTGATATCATCTTCAATCGGCGGAATGAAAGCAAGTGGCGCGATTGGTGCCTCATCTTGCGGTGTAACGTCTGGCAAATCAACGGAAGATCGCAAAGGCTCTTCTTCTTGCAACTTTTCCTCAGCTTGCCGATGCAAGGGTGAGCGCAAAGCTGGTGCAATCAGTGTGTCTTCGGCATTATCGCTATTTAACGGCGATGTGACAGGTGTTTTAACCTGCTTTTTGGCTTCATCCAAATCCCTAGCACTGATAGAGGCAGAGGATTGCGGCACGATATGTGAGCGCGGCGATGATCTATCCTCACCTATGACATCCTCTGATAGAGGCTGATTATCAGCTTCTGATAAGGGTATCTCTTCCTCAACCTCGTCTTTAGACGGATTACGCCACACGACATTATCGAGGGTAACAACATCAGATGATGCCTCAAACTTGTCTTCTGAGACTTCCACAAGCTTTCTTATCGCTTCTAGTGCCTCTTGTACCTGTTTGTCGTCCCTGCGGCTCATACCCCGAAGCGCACCCCTTTAATCTGCTACTTTTGGTTAATGCTACCTTATTCAGGCAAATCTGCCAATGGCAAGAAACCACGGAATACATCACGCGCTTCTGGCATATCATCAAGACTCATTAATTGGCCGTCCAGAGAGACAGCTGCATCATCAAGCATACCAATTGCGGCAAGCAAGCGATAATGGTTCACCATTATTTCACGCTGAGATTGCAATAAACGCAATTTAGCGTCGCTGACTGATTGTTCGGCATCAAGTTGGTCTAGGAAAATCTTCTGACCATATTCAACCTCTGCTTTGATGCCTTGTGCGACCAATTCTGCTGCTTCTAACTCAGCCTCAACAGCCTGTTGCTGTGATTGCGATGCCGCTAGGTTGCGGAAGGCAGACCGCGCGTTAAGGCCAATTCTGCGTCTTGTATCAGCAAGCTGATATTTTGCGCGTTCCAATTTGGCATAGGTCTCTTTGCCTTTTACGCGTGACCCATTTGTGACAAGAAATGGTGATGTTAATTTCAGCTCACCCTTAATATCAAGCTTATCAGACATGGTGCCTTTGGCTTGTGAATCAGTGGCAGATAGCGTGAAATTCACTTTTGGCAGAACTTGACGGGCAAGTACATCAAATTGCGCACGCATAGAGCGCTCATTTGCGATAGCCACAGCCATATCAGGATGATTGGCCACCGCCATATCTTCTGCATCCATTAGGCTTGCTGGAATATCACCTGTTAGGTCTGGCAAAGACAGATTCTCACCTGCAAGACCTGTGAGTGACTGATAGGCTTCTTGTGCTGTGTCTTCTTGAGCCTGTGCGCCGATGAGGTTTGACTGCGCTCTGGCAAGGCGTGCTTTGGCTTCTGCCACTCTTGTGGCTGTTGTTGTGCCAGCTTCAAGACGCACTTCAGTGGCCTGCGTTTGTGCGGTGAGGCGCGCCACATTTTCTTCTTGCAACAAGCGCGCTTGCTTTGATGTCAGCAATGTCAAATAGGCGTCAATGATAGATAAAATCGTTGTTTGTTCTGCCGAGTGGTAAGAGGCGCTAGCTGAGGCAATGCCATAATCTGCCACAGCGGTTCTTGCATCGATTTCGCCAGAATCATAAAGCTGTTTGGAGATCGCAATACGTGTTGAAAAAGACTGGCTTGATGCAAAACCACCAGATTTGTGTTTTGAATCACTCTCTGTTTGCGCGCCTGTAATTGTAACTGTGCCAGACAAATCATTGCCAGCGCCTCCGATACCAATTTGCTGTTTTGCGGCAACATAATTTTGACGTGATGCCATCAGGTTATCTGATTTCTCAATACCTGCTAGGAGGGATTCCTGAAGTGTTTCTGCATTCGCCATGAATGGGGCAGCTGAAAAACCAAGACCGGCAACCACTGCTAATGTTATTGCAAAACGATTTGTCATTTATCGACCCTTTATTTTTATTCTACATCATCGCATCGAAAATCACGGTGCAGATTATAGTTCTATACGTCTTACAAAGCCAAATAGTTGACTTCAGCGAACAAAAAAAGTGGCTTAAAATTCAAATGTCGCCTTTGCTTTGAATTCTGTCAATGTTGGCACTTGTGCGTTGAATAATGAGCGGCGGACGAAATTATCACCTGCTTTTGACCACAGGCTTGCTTCACCCTGTGCTCTATCATTCTCACGCCAGATAGCGGCAAGACGACCTGTAGGCGTCAATTGTCCAAGCAATTCTTCAGGCATGGTCTCAACGCCGCCTTCGATGATAATCGCATCATAAGGCCCCTCTGAAGGATAGCCCTCTGTTAGCTTGCCTTTTAGGACAGCGACATTACCAATTTCCATGCCAGCAAGTAATTCTTGCGTCTTATCAACAGCGGCACTGCGATTATCAATGGCAATCACAGAGGCACATAGCTGAGACAAAAGTGCGGCTGTATAGCCTGTCCCTGCCCCAATCAATAAGACATTATGCGATGCCTCAATCTCAAGCGCTTGGAGCATGCGCCCCATAACCATTGCCTCGATGATATAACGCCCGCCAGATAAAGCGAGGTCTTCATCAACATAAGCCACATCGCGAAGGGCTTTTGGCACAAATTCTTCACGCGGTGTTTGTGCAAAAGCAGCGACAACGCGCTCATCAATGACCTTATTTGGTCGGATTTGGCTATCAATCATCGCTTTGCGCGCGACTTCGAAATTATTTTGCGCCATTTGGCCCTCATTCTATCGTCTTATTGGTCAAGCTACCGAGGCTCAGCTGGCAGTATCCCCCACCTTATACCAAGCATTCAATCATAACGCGCCTTTTATACAGTGACTGTTTATTTCTTTCAATGCCAAGAGGGACAAAAACACATGGAATTCACGCTTTATTCGCCTGATTTTTTTGAAAAGGTTGTTTTTTCTTGATTGACTGTCACAGCGCCATGCAGTAAATCGAGTGCCATGGTGGCCCGATGGCAGAGTGGTTATGCAGCGGTTTGCAAAACCGTGGACATCGGTTCAATTCCGGTTCGGGCCTCCACCTTTCCTTTATCAATGATTATTATATGATACGGCAATGCTAGGGCTTGTTGAATATCAAAGCCTCGCTCACAGCCTGTCTTTTATCAGCGCGCGAATTAATCGCTCTTCGTGCCTTTAACTCAACAATTTCAAACCCTTGGTACAGGTCTTTTACGACATCATGATAGCTATTTGAGGCAATAAACCGTACCCCTTTTTCATGAAGCCTGACGCAAATATCTGCCAATGCTTGCTGATCGGCGATGGTGAAATCATCTTGCGCATAGCTTGTAAAATTGGCTGTTTGAGACAGCGGGACATAAGGCGGATCAAAATAGACAAAATCTCCCTGCGTTGCCTTATCCACCATTTCCGTGAATGGCGCATGGGTGATATGTGCGTTTTGTAACAAAATGCTTGCTTGGCGTATCGCATCTGCTTTGACCAGATCAGGGTTCACATAGCGGCCAAAGGGTACATTAAACTGCCCTTTGCGGTTAACGCGGTACATACCATTGAAGCCGGCACGATTTAAAAACAGAAGGCGTGCCGCTCTTTCGATGTCTGATAATTGCGCAAAAACCGAGGGGTCACGATCTAAATCACGAATGTGGTAGAAATAGTCCTTATCATAATAATGCGCCTCAAGCGCCGCTATCAGCGCCTCTGGTTTGTCTTTGACCATATGATAGCAATTCACAAGCTCAGCATTAACATCGCTTAAATAGGCCTTGTCAGGCGCTATATCGAAAAACAGCGCCGCGCCACCCATAAAGGGTTCAAAATAGCGGTTAAAACGAGCGGGCATATAGTGG
>WTHV01000043.1 GCA_011525265.1 Alphaproteobacteria bacterium
ACGTGCTCATGGCTGATGCGCGTGATTCTGAAAATCCAGAATTATCAGTTGATTTGGTGGCACAGACAATTACGCGTCCAAATGGGCCAGTTATTTCATTTGAGATTGATCCCTTCCGCAAGCAATGCTTGCTTGATGGTCTTGATGATATTGGCCTTACGCTTGAGAAAGAAGACACGATTACAGCCTATGAAGATGCGCGTAAGCAGACGCATCCTTGGTTATAAGGTTAGGTAATTTTCTGGTAATTGTCTGACAATTCATAAATCTAAGAGCCAGAGAGATACTGGCTCTTTTTTCATTTAAGGCACGCGTCAAATAAGGCTGAAGCCGAAAGATAAGGATAAATAAGATGAGCTCAAATCGTAAGGTGATGATCCTGCCAGGTGATGGTATTGGCAAAGAAGTTATGGCAGCAAACTTGCAGCTGATTGAGTGGCTTGCCAAGCATAAATCATTGAATTTTGACATCTCTGAAGATGAGGTTGGCGGCGCAGCTTACGATAAATATGGCACGCCTTTGGCTGATAAGACTTTGGCTGATGCTTTGTCAGTTGATGCGGTGCTGTTCGGTGCTGTTGGTGGTCCACAATATGATGATTTAGCCTTTGAGCTGAAGCCTGAGCGCGGTCTTTTGGCATTGCGCAAAGAAATGGCGCTTTTTGCCAATTTGCGTCCTGCGATGGTCTTTCCTGAGTTAGTTGAAGCCTCAACATTAAAGCCAGAGGTGGTATCAGGTCTTGATATTATGATCTTGCGCGAATTAACAGGCGGCTCTTACTTTGCTGAGCCACGCGGTATTGAAACACTCAGCGATGGCACAAAAAAAGGGTATGATACAAACCTTTATACCACAGGTGAGGTAGAGCGTATTGGTCGTGTTGGCCTTGATTTGGCGCGCAAACGTAATGGCAAATTAATGTCAGTTGAAAAATCAAATGTGATGCATTCAGGCGTGCTATGGCGCGAGGTCATGACGGCGCTTCATAAAGCAGAAGGGGCAGGCGTTGAGCTTGGTCATATGTATGCTGATAATTGTGCTATGCAGCTTGTGCGTAACCCAAAGCAATTTGATGTGATTGTCACAGATAATTTATTTGGTGATTTGCTATCTGATTGTGCGGCCATGCTAACAGGCTCTCTTGGTATGTTGCCATCAGCCTCTCTTGGCGCGGTGGATGAGCCAACAGGTATGCGCAAAGCCCTTTATGAACCCGTACATGGTTCAGCCCCAGATATTGCAGGCAAGAATTTGGCCAATCCATTGGCACAATTTTTGTCATTCGCCATGATGCTTCGCTATAGCTTTGACCAAGGTGCAGAGGCAGATTTGGTTGAAAAGGCTGTTGGTATGGCGCTCGCCTCTGGCAAGCGTACAGGTGATATTATGGCAGCAGGATGCGAACAAGTTGGCACAGACGGCATGACAAAAGCCGTGCTTGATGCACTTGATAGCTTGTCACGTTAAGACACAAAGATAAGAGACAGAAGAAAAGGGTTTCAATCATGGGATATAATGTTGCTGTTGTTGGTGCGACAGGTGCGGTTGGCAGAGAGATGCTTCGTACATTGGCAGAACGCAATTTTCCTGCCGATAAAGTCTATGCTCTGGCATCTCAGAAATCAGCAGGCCGTGAGGTCTCTTATGGTGATGATGAGGTAATAAAAGTCGAAGCATTAGATAGCTTTGATTTTTCAAATGCGCATATCGCACTATTCTCAGCGGGCGGTGATACCTCAAAAGCCTATGCTGATAAGGCTGGTAAAGCAGGCTGTATTGTCATTGATAATTCATCAGCCTTTCGCATGGAAGATGATGTGCCATTGATTGTCCCTGAGGTTAATCCTGATGCTGTTGAAGGCTGTTTGATTGCCAATGGTGGCCGGAATATCATTGCCAATCCTAATTGTTCAACCGCACAGCTTGTTGTGGCTTTAAAGCCTTTGCATGATGCTTATGGGGTGAAGCGCGTGATCACCTCAACCTATCAAGCAACGTCTGGTGCAGGGCAAGCTGGGATGGATGAGTTGTTTAATCAAACAAAGGGTATCTTTGTGAATGATCAGAATCCGCCTGAGACTTTCACTAAACAAATTGCCTTTAATGTTATCCCGCATATTGATGTCTTTATGGATGATGGTTTCACCAAAGAAGAATGGAAAATGCGTGCTGAAACAAAGAAGATCATGGATGACAGCATCGAAGTTGTTGCCCATGCCGTGCGTGTACCTGTCTTTGTGGGCCACAGCGAATCAGTCTTTGTTGAAACAGCTAAGCCATTTGATGAAGGTGAGGCACGGGATTTGCTTCGTGAAGCTGATGGTGTGTCTGTTATCGATCACAGAGCCAATGAGGGCTATGTCACGCCTGTTGAGTCAGCTGGGGAAGATGCGGTCTTTATCAGCCGCCTGCGCCGTGATCCATCCATTGAAAATGGCATGGTATTCTGGTGTGTCTCAGATAATCTGCGCAAAGGCGCGGCGCTCAACTCTGTACAAATCGCTGAATTGGTGGTGGCACGCAAGCTTGCCGGCTAAGGCAGCTAGCCAGTCATTCCCGATACTATTTCAAGCCCGCTTGCAATATCCAATGTAAGCGGGCTTTTGCTTTTCTGAATCATAGTATGGGTCAGAGACGAGGCTTGTTGCAAAGCCTCATAATCTGAGGCACCTGTGATAAGTGATGATAGGAATAGGCTTGCAAATACATCACCACTGCCACTCACCCCTAATTCTTTGGGCGGGTGAGAGATGGTGTGATGCACGCTGCCATCATAGAGCGCATCAAAAATTTTACCCTCGCGGTAGAGGCCAGTGGCAATGATGGTGGCATTTGTCTTTTGATGTAACGCCTCAAGGGCCTGTTGGGCGTCTGTTTCATCTATGATGGTGCGGTCTGATAAAAGTGCCAGCTCAAACTGGTTTGGCGTGATAATATCGGCAAGCGGCAGTAATAGCTCACAAATGCATGTGATAATCTCCTCCCCCACATAGGCTTTACCATGATCGCCAAAGACAGGATCAAGTAAAATTACCGTGCTAGGTGCGCGTGCTTTGAGGGTTTTTACCAATTGCGCTGTTGGGGCAATTTGATCAAGCGCGCCAAAATAGCCAATATGAATGGCCTCTGGCGCCTGCCTATCAGGGAGAGCCAGATAATCATCAAATAGCGCTGTCATCACCGCTCCATCAAGAATATCACGCGCTGATGTGCCATGACCGGGGTGGGCGGCAAGTCGCACAGTATCAAGATGCTCACTCTCAATCCCAAAGGCTTGATAAAAGGGCAGGCACGCGCGATTGCCAACATAGCCATGCATCACATTTGATTGAATTGACAAAATCATATCATCGCCCTTCATCGCCTAATTGGTCAGTTTTTCGCGCTTATCTGCGGAACATATGTAAGATATAGTTTCCACTATGTCGAAAATCAGGTGTCTTGCAATTGATTATCCTATTATATCTGGTCTATAAAAGCGGGGGTATAGATTTAGCGATCTTAATTCGAGGAGCCATTTTCAATGGGAAAAGCAAGACCATTATCGCCGCATTTGCAGATTTATCGTTTGCCATTGCCCGCGATTCTCTCAATCACGCATCGTATGACAGGGGTGATTTTATCCACTGGCACGCTGTTACTTGCGGCTTGGATGGTGGCATTGGCACAAGGGCCTGAGAGCTTTGCTATCGCGATGATGATTGTCAGCCATCCGCTAGGTCAGCTGGTCTTATTTGGCTATAGCGCGGCACTTTTCTATCATATGTGTAACGGTATTCGCCATTTGAACTGGGACCGTGGTGCTGGTTTGGAAATCGAATCAGTATATCGTTCAGGCAAATTTGTCATTGGGGCAGCTGTCATACTGACAGCGGCACTTTGGTCGCTTGTCTATTTTATGGCTTAAGGGAGCGATTGTGATGAATAAACAAAATTCTATGCAGACGCCTCTCGCGCGCGTTCGTGGTCTTGGATCAGCAAAGTCAGGCTTGCATCATTGGTGGCACCAACGCCTTACCGCAATCGCACTTGTGCCTTTGATGGTTGCGACAACGTTGCTTATTGCAAATATTGGCACACTTGATTACCAAGGTGCGATGGCATTGATGGCTAACCCATTTGTTGCGGCATTATTATTATTGCTTGTGCTTGTCGGTTTTTATCATGCTGCAATGGGTCTTCAGGTTGTCCTTGAAGATTATGTTGCAGCAGAAGGAAAGCGGATGGTCGCCATTATAATTGTGAAAATGGCACTCTTTGCACTGGCAACGCTAACAATTTTATCTATTTTGAAAGTATCACTTTAAGAGGCTCTCTTTTACAGCCGTGGGATCGGTTTTTCGTGAAAGCATAAAGGAATGAGGATTTCACATGAGCGCATATGATATTACTGACCATCATTATGATGTTGTTGTTGTGGGTGCAGGTGGCGCAGGGTTGCGCGCAACACTTGGCATGGCAACCTCTGGTCTGCGCACAGCTTGTATCACAAAGGTGTTTCCAACAAGATCGCACACTGTTGCCGCTCAAGGTGGTATTGGTGCCGCGTTGAATAATATGGGTGAGGGCGATAATTGGCGCTTCCATATGTATGACACGATCAAGGGCTCTGACTGGCTTGGTGATCAGGACTCAATTGAATATATGTGCCGCAATGCGATCCCTTCTGTGGTTGAGCTAGAGAATTTTGGTGTGCCATTTTCACGCACAGAAGAAGGCA
>WTHV01000045.1 GCA_011525265.1 Alphaproteobacteria bacterium
TGCTTGCTCCTCTTGGCTATGTGCCGCATCACGCCCCTGAAGATGCTGATATGGTGATTTTGAACACCTGCCATATTCGCGAAAAAGCCTCTGAGAAGGTGTTTTCTGAATTAGGACGTTTGCGCCAGTTAAAAGAGCGCGCACGTGATCAAATCGGCCGTGATATGATGATCACTGTTGCGGGATGTGTGGCACAAGCAGAAGGTGCTGAGATTACGCGGCGTGCGCCATGGGTTGATATGGTTGTTGGCCCGCAAAGCTATCACCGCCTGCCAGAGTTGATTGCCAAGCTTGACCCCGGTGCGCGCAATAATGTCATTGATACTGATATGCCAGAGGAAGTGAAATTTGATTTCCTTCCAGAAGAAGTCGCCCATAGAGGCCCTGCGGCCTTTTTATCTGTTCAAGAAGGTTGTGATAAATTCTGTGCCTTTTGTGTGGTGCCTTATACAAGAGGTGCTGAGTTTTCGCGTACAGTGTCTCAAGTGGTTGATGAGACCAAAAAATTGGTCGCTAATGGCACCAAAGAAATCACACTTCTTGGTCAGAATGTAAACGCCTATCATGGCGAAGGGCCTGATGGTAAGGTTTGGGGTCTCGGCCGCTTATTGCACCATTTAGCTGAGATTGATGGGGTGGAGCGTTTGCGCTACACCACCTCTCACCCGCTTGATATGGATGATGAGTTAATCTTTGCCCATCGTGATATTCCAGCATTAATGCCGTATTTGCATTTGCCTGTTCAAGCAGGGTCTGATCATGTGTTAGATGCCATGAATCGCCGCCATACCGCAGATGATTATAAGCGCATTATTGGCCGCCTTCGTGATGTGGTGCCGAATCTGGCTTTATCTGGTGATTTCATCGTGGGCTTTCCTGGTGAGACAGATCAAGATTTTGCCGATACGTTGCGCCTTGTGGATGAGGTGAAATATGCCTCTGCCTATAGTTTCAAATATTCTGAGCGCCCCGGCACACCTGCTGCCAATTCAGGCGATCAAATTGATGAGGCTGTGAAATCAGAGCGCCTTGCCTCGCTACAACAATTGCTTGATGCTCAGCAAATGGCATTTAACAAAGGGTGCGAAGGTGATGAAATGGCCATTTTGGTCGAGCGCAAAGGCGGCAGAGATGGTCAAATGACAGGGCGTTCCCCTTTCATGCAATCGGTCTATTTTGAAGGTAGTGAAACGCAAATCGGGCAAATACTTCCGATGCGCATTATCGAAGGGCGCCAAAACTCGCTGGCGGCTGAGATTATCGCATCGTAATGTGACGCTGATATCAAAAAGGGAACTGCCACGTGGCAAAAGCAGACACAAAATCAAAGACGACCCCTTCAGTGGATAAAAAATTAACATTATCATTTGAGGATGCCGCGCTATTTACCGTTATTTGCGGGCAACATAATCAAACCCTCGCCAAATTAGAGCAAGCTCTTGATATCAGAGCTGATAGCTTTGGTAATGAAATTACCCTAATGGGACAAAAGGATGCGATTAGCCATGCGGCTAAGGCGATTCAGGCACTATATAAAAAGCTGTCCAAGGCAGATGTCGCAGATGAGCGTATCGTATCTGATTTTATTGCTGATATGATGCGCCAAGCCGAGTTTGGCACCAAGGATGAGCCAGATGATGGGGCCACAGGCCCTATGGCAGTGACATGGAAGAAAAAGATTGTCGCACGCACCGCTAATCAGCGCGCTTATTTTGAAACATTGCATCATAATGAAGTTGTTTTCGGCCTTGGCCCTGCTGGCACAGGCAAAACATATATGGCCGTTGCTATGGCTGTTGATGCGTTAAAAAAGCGACTTGTTGAGCGTATTGTCCTCTCGCGCCCTGCTGTGGAAGCAGGGGAGCGTTTAGGCTTTTTGCCAGGTGATATGAAAGAGAAAGTCGATCCATACTTACGCCCCTTATATGATGCGCTTTATGATATGATGCCATCTGACAAGGTGGATAAAATGCTGGCTTCTGGCGAGATTGAAATTGCGCCTTTAGCCTTTATGCGTGGCCGTACATTATCAAATGCCTTTGTGATTATTGATGAGGCACAAAATACCACAACAGTGCAGATGAAGATGGTGCTAACCCGCCTTGGCCAAGATTCCCGTATGGTTATCACAGGTGATATGTCGCAAGTCGATTTGCCATCTGGCCAGCAATCAGGCCTAGCAGATGCGGTTGGTCGCTTGCGCGGTGTCAAAGGGATTGGGATTAGTGAGCTAACAGGCGAAGATGTCGTTCGTCACCCTGTTGTTGCGCGCATTTTGAAAGCCTATGAGACAAAGCCTAAATCATAGTTCGTTTCAAAGGGCATAGCGCCTATTGCTTGCGAGATAAGACGAGACTAGACAAAAGCAGTAAAAGCCTCTCATAGTAGAGAGGTGCAGAAACACAAGGTAAAAATAACGATGCCAGCCGACAAGCCTCACCCCGCTGATTCACAATCTGATGATGATATATCATGGGTGTTTGACGATAATCACACGCTTGATCTGATTATTGCAGATAAAAGCTGGGCAAAGTTTATTGATGATGATTTGCATAAAGATGTGAAACAGCTTGTTTTATTTGTCTCTGGGTTACTCGAAAATAGTGGTTTTTCAGCCTCGATGCGCTGGACAAATGATGCTGAGATGAAGGCGCTTAATAGACAATTCAGAGAGAAAGACAAAGCCACCAATGTGCTGTCTTTTCCGAATGATTTTCATAATCAAATTGAAGGCAGAGATGATAGTCTCTATCTTGGCGATTTGGCCTTTGGCTATGAGACAATGGCCAAAGAAGCGTCTGATATGGGTATTACAGTGGCCGCACATATGCGCCATTTAATCATACATGGGCTGTTGCATTTAATTGGCTGTGATCATGAAGATGAAGAGGATGCCACAGAAATGGAAGGGCTAGAAATAGCTGCTTTGAGCGTGATTGGTGTTGAAAATCCTTATCAAGGGGCATTGCTATGATGTGGCGGTCACTTTCAAAATTATTTCCTTTTATCGGCAAGTCAGTCGCTGACAGAGAAGAGCTAACAGATTTGATTGAAAGCTCAATCAAAGAGACGGTGGCCTTTGATAATCACGAAAGAGCCTTGCTGCAAAATATGCTTGGTTTGCGCGATATCACAGCAGAAGATGTGATGGTGCCGCGCGCTGATATTAATGCCATTGATTTATCTGATGATAGTCAGGTGAATTTCCAGAAAATCGTTAGCACACAGCATAGCCGCGTGCCTGCTTTTCAAGAATCGATGGATAAGGTCGTTGGCTTTTTGCATATGAAAGATTTGATGGAACGCCTTGCCTCAGGTGAGTTTAAGGCTGATAAATCATTTGATTTCACACCCCTATTGCGTCCGGTCATTTTTGTATCCCCTTCTATTCGGTTGCTTGATTTGCTTCATGAAATGCGTCTGAAACGCCAGCATCTAGCGCTTGTGGTTGATGAATTTGGGGGTGTTGATGGGCTGATTACCATCGAAGATTTGGTCGAAGAAATCGTTGGTGAAATCGAAGATGAACATGATGAGGCTGTCTTGCCACAATTTGAAGTCTTTGATGATGGCACAGCCATTGCTGCTGCGCGACTTGAAATTGGGGCATTGGAAATTCTAACCGGCCCATTGATGGATAAAGAAGATGATGATGAGATAGACACAATTGGTGGTCTTGTCTTATCTCTTGCTGGTCATGTCCCTTCAAGAGGTGAGGTGATAACGCATCCTGCGGGTATTGAATTTGAAGTGCTAGATGGTGACCCGCGCCAAATTAAACTGTTGCGGATTTGTGGTCTGACGAATTTGAATGGCGGTGTATCGTCACAGGATATAACGCAACCGCAATAGGAGCTATGATGCGACCGGCTATAGCACGAGTTTGGCATTTTTGTCTTGATCGCGGCGTATTGGCTAGTTTTTGCGCTGGTGCATTGGCGACATTAGCACTTCCGCCTGCGGATTTTATGCCAGCATTTTTGGCACTTGGCTTTGTTTTTTACCGCGCCGCTTATGCTGTCCAATGGCGCGAATCTTGCCTTTACATTGGCGCTGGTGCCTATGGCTGGTTTTTTGCCTCTCTTTATTGGATTAGCAACTCTCTTCTTGTTGGTGCGGCTGATTATTGGTTTCTGATACCTTTCAGTCTTTTTGGCATCCCTGTGATTGTCAGCCTCTTTTGGGTTGTTGGCGCCGGGATTGGCTTTGGCATAGCGCGCACAAAAGCTGGCAGAATGGTAATGATGGCTGTAATGGTTGGCGCAAGTGAATGGGCAAGAGAGTTTGTTGCCACAGGTTTTCCGTGGAATGCCCCTGGCCTAATTGTTTTAAGCAGTGATTTCACCGCAGCATTACCAGCGATATTTGGCCAGACAGGATGTAATTTCCTTGCCCTATTTGCGGTTATATTGCTCCCGCTATTTCTCCATTATAGGCATGAAAATAGTGGTAAGATACGCCGCATGATACCCTCCGCTATTGCCGTGATCCTTATCGTCATGACGGGGCTTTTATTCTATGCGAATAGGCAGATAACCCCGCAAAATCCTGTTGATGAGGCAAGCGGTATTCGTGTCGTGCAACCTGCCGTGCCACAAGCTGAAAAATGGCAAAGAGATAAAAGAGATAATCACCTTGCAAGATTAGAACAATTATCAATAGCCCCATCAAATCGTGTGATTGACCTTGTTATTTGGCCTGAAACAGCTTTTGCTGGCGATTATCATCAAGAGGCATCTTTGTTTGATTCGATGGCGAAGAACATTGCGAATACGCACGGTGCGAGTGGTGGTGCAGGTCAATTATTATCGGGCATTGTGCGCTTTGATGCAGAAGATAACTTGCGTAATTCTGCCTTGCTTATTGCCGAAGATGGGACAAAGGCCCTTTATAATAAAACACATTTGGTGCCTTTTGGCGAATATGTGCCTTGGCGCAGTATCCCCTTTATTGATGCGATTGCAGGGCCAGTTGATTTTGTCGCAGGTGATAAGGTAAGGCCCCTTTTTGCGCCGCATTTTGGGTTTATTCTGCCCTTGATTTGCTATGAGGCCATCTTCCCTGCCTTGCCAAGGCGTGCCACTCAGCGCCCAACGATAATCATAAATCTGACAAATGATGGATGGTTCGGCCATACGGCAGGCCCTTACCAGCATTTAGCGCAGACCAGAATGACAGCTATCAGCTATGGTATCGCTATTGTGCGTGTTGCTAATTCTGGCATTTCTGCAGCCTATGATGGCAAGGGCAATGAAATTGCCGCCCTAGGTCTCGGCGAGCAAGGCGTCTTTGATATCGCACGCCCTGCCCAATATGCCGCAACTTTTTTCGCTCGTTTTGGCATGGTGATCACGCTCTGCCTGTTCATCGTATTATTTGGGGTTGCTGTTCTACTTGACCGAAGAGGGAAAAAACGGCAGGTATGATATGAATTTCAAGCAAATGGCTAGGAGACACTTATGAGTTATCTTTTCACATCCGAATCAGTATCAGAAGGACATCCAGATAAGGTCTGCGATCGTGTATCAGATACCGTCTTGGATTTGTTTTTATCGCAAGATAATCAAGCACGTGTAGCCTGTGAGACATTGGCGACGACTAACCGTGTTGTTTTGGCAGGTGAGGTGCGCGCGCCTGAAGATAAGCTTGATGGCATTATGGCCGCCATTGAGCCAGCTGTGCGTGCGGCGATTAAAGATATCGGCTATGAGCAAGAGAAATTCCACCATGCGCATTTTGAGTTTCAAAATTATTTGCATGAACAATCAGCGCATATTGCACAAGGTGTTGATGAGGCGCATGGCAAAGAAGAAGGCGCAGGTGACCAAGGGTTAATGTTTGGCTATGCGTGCCGCGAGACAGATGAATTAATGCCGGCACCGATTCATTATTCACATGGCATCCTGCAACGCCTTGCCGTGATGAGAAAATCTGATTCTGACAGTATTTTACGCCCTGATGCCAAATCACAATTAACAGTGATTTATGATGATGAAGGTCGTATTACAGGCGTTGATAAAATCGTGCTATCAACGCAGCACGCTGTTGGCGCAAGCCAAGATGATATTCGCCGCCTTGTGACGCCAGTCATAGCAGATGTCTTGCCAGAAGGGTGGATGGTAAGTCCTGAGGATTTGCTGATTAACCCAACAGGCACATTTGAAATTGGTGGCCCTGATGGTGATGCCGGCCTGACAGGTCGTAAGATCATTGTGGATACTTATGGCGGGGCGGCCCCACATGGTGGCGGTGCTTTTTCAGGTAAGGATCCAACAAAGGTAGATCGCTCTGCTGCCTACGCTGCACGCTATTTGGCAAAAAATGTGGTGGCATCTGGCTTGGCCGAGAAATGTACCATTCAGCTTGCTTATGCGATTGGTGTGGCAGAACCTGTATCAGTTTATGTTGATACGCATGGCACAGGCACAGGCAATGATAACAGCCTGCAAGATCAATTGCGCGGCCTTGTGGATTTAACGCCAAAAGGCATCCGCACGCATCTTGGTCTCAATGCGCCAATCTATGCCCCAACCTCAGCCTATGGCCATTTTGGCCGTAAAGCAGGTGAGGCAGGTGCAGGCACATTCCCATGGGAAGCTGTTGATATTGCCGCCAAGCTTTTGTAAAAGCATCTCACCTGCTTGAGTGTCCTGCTTGAGTATATGGTTGCCAAGCAACGGTTCTGTTATGTGAAGAAATAGGCGACAATGTCAGATCGAGATGCATTGCCGAAATTGGGTGTAAATAATAAAGGCCCTCGTGGTGAACTGCCATTTTATGGCAGACGCAAAGGTCGTCCTCTGCGCCCGCAAATGCAGAAATATTATGATGAGCTATTGCCACAAATTTCTGTACCGCGTGATCTTGAGACGCTTGAAGGGCTGTTTCCTCATAATCCAAAAGATATCTATCTTGAGATAGGCTTTGGCGGTGGTGAGCATCTTGCCGCTATTGCGGGGGCCGCGCCTGAATGTGGGTTTATTGGCGCAGAGCCTTTCATGAATGGTGTTGCAAGCTTGCTTCGTCATATTGATGAAGATGGCATCTCAAATATCCGCATTTGGCCTGATGATGTCAGGCTTATTCTGGATTTCTTGCCAGAGGCGTGTCTTGCAGGCGCTTATATTATGTTCCCTGACCCTTGGCCGAAAAAACGCCATGCTGGCAGACGTATTTTACAAGCCTCTATGCGTGACAGGCTTGCCCGTCTTATCCGCCCTGGCGGTTCTTTGCGCATGGCATCTGATCACCCGATTGCCAAGACATGGCTATTGGCAGAGGCAATGGCAGATGACAGGTTTGAATGGTGTGCGTCTTCTGCCAAAGACTGGCAGAACCGTCCTGAAGGCTGGCCAGAAACGCGTTATATGGCAAAGGGTGTTGATGAGGGGCGTGCCTCAAGCTGGTTTGATTTTAAACGGCTATAGGCCATAGGCCGTGATAAGACTTGCTTATTGACCGCCTTTTGGTGTATAAGGGACAAAATCCGGAAAAATTGGCGGTGGGCTTTTTAAAGTCCGCCTTTTTTTATGTCAAAAATCTGGGTTTTTATCATTGGTTAGAAAGGCACATAAGGCACGATAATGGCAGGACAAAATCACATTATTGCTGAGATGATAGAACCCGCTTTGAATGAGATGGGTTTTGATCTTGTGCGCGTTTATTATTCTGGCAATCCAGGCGGTGGTCGTAATCAGTTGCAAATTATGGCTGAGCCATTTGCGCATCGCGAGATGACTGTCGAAGATTGCAAGAAGATTAGCAAATATGTCGCTGCGCTTCTTGATGTCGAAGACCCTATTAAGGGCGCTTATAATCTAGAGGTTAGCTCACCTGGCATTGATCGCCCTCTTACAAGAGAGGATCATTATGATCGCTTTGATGGTGATTTGGTGAAGCTTCATCTCAAACAAATGGTTGATGGTCGCAAGCGTCTGAAAGGCAGGCTAAATGGTCGTGACAGTGATGGCAAAATTATCATTGATACGCAATTTGGCGCACTTGCTTTTGCCTTTGATGAAATTGATAGTGCGAAAATTGACCCAACAGAATATTTTGAAAACCCTGATAAAAAAGCGCCGCCAATGGCAGCGCCTAAATCAGATTAACCAGTCTACTATTACGAAACTAGCAGTGAAGAAAAAGGCAGTCTTATGGATACATCATCAATTCCAGGCCTAGAGCTCATCCAAATAGCCGATGTGGTCGCCAGAGAAAAATCAATTGATCGTGAAGAAGTGATTCTTGCGATGGAAGAAGCGATTCAAAAGGCAGGCCGTTCTAAATATGGCCAAGACCGTGATATCCGCGCCATGATTGATCGCAAACAAGGCGCGATTACGCTAGAGCGTTGGACAGAAGTGGTTGAGCTTGTCGAAGATGAAGCCACGCAAATGACTGCTGAAGAAGGCAAGAAATACAGCCTTGCCATTGGCGAGTTCCACCGCCAGCCATTGCCGCCGATTGAATTTGGCCGTATTGCCGCGCAAACAGCCAAGCAGGTTATCAGCCAAAAGGTACGCGAAGCTGAAAGAGAGCGCCAATTTAATGAATATGAAGGGCGCGTTGGTGAGATTGTTGTTGGTACAATCAAACGTGCGGAAAGCTATTCTATCACAGTTGATCTTGGTCGGGCAGAGGCGGTTATTCGCCGTGAAGAGATGATCCCGCGCGAAGTATTGCGCCAAGGTGACCGCATCAGAGCCTATATCCAAGATGTACGCCGTGAAGTGCGTGGCCCGCAGATTTTCCTATCTCGTGCGGCAAATGAATTTATGGCGAAGCTTTTCACGCAAGAAGTGCCTGAAATCTATGATGGTGTGATTGAAATCAAAGCTGTAGCACGTGAGCCAGGAAGCCGTGCAAAGATTTCAGTCTTATCACGCGATACATCAATTGACCCGGTCGGCGCCTGTGTGGGCCTTCGTGGTAGCCGTGTGCAAGCGGTTGTTGGCGAATTGCAGGGTGAAAAGGTCGAGATTATTCCGTTTGAAGAAGATCCTGTCGCATTTGTTGTGAACGCCCTTGCCCCTGCTGAGGTGGCAAAAGTTGTGATGGATGAAATCGCAGGCAGAATGGAAGTTGTTGTTCCTGATGATCAATTATCATTGGCCATTGGCAGACGTGGCCAAAATGTGCGCCTCGCCTCTCAATTAACAGGCTGGTATATTGATATTCTGACAGAGGCAGAAGAATCAGAGCGTCGCCAAGAAGAGTTTAAGAACCGTTCAACACGCTTTATGGAAGCCCTTAACATTGATGATGTTATTGCGCATCTATTGGTGGCTGAAGGCTTCACATCTGTTGAAGATATTGCTGAGACACCTGTTGATGAATTGGCACAAATCCAAGGGTTTGATGAGGGTGTTGCAACTGAATTGACAAATCGTGCGATTGAATTTGTCGAAGCAGAAACAGCACGTATCGAAGCTGAGCTGTCAAAGCTGAAAGTGGCTGATGATTTGATGAGCTTTGAATATCTTTCAATGGCGATGATTTTGAAATTGGCCACAAATGGCATTTTGACCAGAGATGATTTGGCAGAGCTTGACTCAGAAGAGCTTGTCGAATTCTTGAAAGAAGATGGCATTGATGATGAAACGGTTGCTGGTGACATTATTATGGCTGCAAGAGCGCATTGGTTTGCTGATGATGAAACACAAGATGATTCAGCCAGTGATGAGAGTGCTGACGCATAAATTGTCATAAAAGCGATTGGAAAAAAGCACATGATCCAAAAGTGGCTCAACAAATGAGGGGACACAGAGATGGTAGAGCGTCGCTGCATAGCCTCAGGAGAGACAAAATCAGCTGAAGAACTGATCCGCTTTGTTTGTGGGCCAGATGGGGCATTAGTGCCTGATTTGGCCCAAAAACTTCCCGGTCGTGGTTGTTGGGTATCAGTCTCAAAAGACGCTATCAAAAAGGCTTGTGATAAAGGTCTTTTCAAGCGTCATATTGATTGTCAGGCACCTGATTTTGATGTGTTATTTCATCAATTAGGCAAATTGCTTGGGAACCGTTTCCAACAATCACTTGGTCTGGCAAGGCGTGCAGGGCTAGCGATTGGGGGCGGGGGTCGCCTGTCATCCTACGATTTCATGGAAGGCATGATTATTGCCCAAGATGCCTCGGTGCGGGAATCAAAGGCCCATGTGCGGCGCCTGATGCCTGAATGGGTGCATGATGGGTTTGATTCAAGCCTTCTTGGGCCTGCATTTGGCCGAGAGACGCTTGCTTATATTGGGATATTACCTGACCCAAATGGACAAAGCGGTGGTCTTTCAGCACGATTAAAGCATGATATCGACCGATTTGCCGCTTTTCTGCCCCCTTTGGGTTGTCAGGAAGGGCGTGACGGGTGTATTACACAAGCGTCAAAAGAGTGAGCCAATTTAGTGGCAAATGTAATGATGACGCCCCAGTTTAGTCTCAAAAATGCGAGATAGGGGCAAACAGCCAGTTAAAGTGAGGACTGGGCCAGCCGAGAAAGGACTGGGTATGAGCGACGATACAAAAAAATCAAAAACCTTGAGCTTGTCAGGGAGTGGCACCTTATCGCTAGGCGGTAATGTTGACCCAAACGCATTGCGTTCTGGGCAATCAGGTAGTCGTGCCAAGACGGTTCAAGTCGAAGTTCGTCGCAAACGCGTGCCTTTGCCACCATCTCGTAATGCTGCCGCCAAAGCAGCACCTGCAACAACAGCGCCTGTTGAGCCAAAGACAGAAGCGCCGCAAGCAGCCCCTGTTGATCCAGATGATAAGTTGACAGCCGCAGAACGCGCAAAGCGTATGCAGGTGCTTCAGCAAGGTCTGAAGGGTGATGAGGCAGAAACGTCTGAGACAGATAATCTGTTAGATGATACAGCTCAAGCGCCAGCAGAAGAGACACAAGCGGCCGATGATGCCGCCCCTGTTGAAGAAGCGCCACTTTCACCAAAAGAAGCGCGTCGCAGAGCAGAGCTAGCTGAATTAGAAGAAATCGAAAAAATTACGCAAAGTCAGAAAGCGGCTGAAAAGGCAAAACGTACCGAAGAAAATGCGGCACGTCGTAAAGCCACTGAAGAGCAATCTTCACGCGCGGCACAAGCGCGTACAGCGCCATCACAACCAGGGCCAATTGACGAGGCCGCACCATCACGCCCACAAGGTGGTAGACGCCGTGTGGAAGATGAAAATAATAATCGCCGCCAGCCAGCACGCCGCGAGGGCCCTGCACGTCGCCAATCTGGCAAGATGACCATCAGCCAAGCCTTGTCTGATGGTGAGGGCGGTCGTCAAAGATCACTTGCCTCTGTGCGCCGTCAACGTGAAAAAGCACGTATGCGTGATGAGACACCAGCCGTAAAACAAGTTCGTGATGTTATCATCCCTGATACAATCACAGTCCAAGAGCTTGCAAACCGTATGGCAGAGCGTGCGGCTGATGTGGTCAAGGAATTGATGAAGCTTGGTATCATGGCAACTGTGACGCAGAATATTGATGCTGAAACAGCTGAATTGGTCACCATTGAATTTGGTCATAAAGTCAGCCGCGTATCTGATTCAGATATTGAAGATGGGCTTGGCGGCATTGAAGATTCAGATGACTCAAAAAAGCCACGCCCACCTGTTGTGACAATCATGGGCCATGTTGACCATGGTAAGACAAGCTTGCTTGATGCCATCCGCCAGACAGATGTCGCGGCAGGTGAATCAGGCGGTATCACACAGCATATTGGCGCCTATCAAATTAAGACAGCACAAGATAATGTGATCACCTTTATTGATACGCCCGGTCACGCTGCCTTTACAGAAATGCGTCTGCGTGGTGCGAATACAACAGATATTGTTATCCTTGTTGTTGCCGCAGATGATTCTGTCAAAGAACAAACCATCGAAGCGATTAATCACGCCAAGGCCGCAGGCTGTCCTATCATTGTTGCGGTGAATAAATGTGATAAGCCAGGTGCTGATCCATCAAAGGTGCGCTCAGATTTGCTTCAGCATGAAATCATTACCGAAGATTTTGGTGGTGATATCTTGGCAGTGAATGTGTCAGCACATACAGGCGAAGGCCTAGAGCGTCTGGAAGAGGCGATTATGTTGCAGGCTGAATTGCTTGAATTGAAAGCAAATCCTGATCGTGAAGCTGAAGGTTCGGTTATCGAAGCAAAGGTTGAGCGTGGCAGAGGGTCTGTGGCAACAGTTCTTGTGCAACGCGGTACTTTGGCTGTGGGCGATATTTTTGTCATTGGCGCAGAATCAGGCCGTGTCAGAGCCTTGTTAAATGAGCGCGGTGAACAGCTAAAGATTGCCACACCATCAATGCCTGTTGAGATTTTAGGTCTTAATGGCACGCCAATGGCAGGTGATGGTTTCACAGTGGTTGAATCAGAAGCCAGAGCGCGTGAGATTGCTGAATATCGTCGGCGTGTTATCCGCGATAAAGAAGCGGTTGTCTCAGCGCGTGGTTCAGTTGAACAGATGCTATCAGCCATTGCCGCAGGTGAAGCTGAAGAATTGCCAGTGGTCATTAAAACAGATGTGCATGGCTCGCTTGAAGCGATTAAAGTCGCGCTTGAGAATTTGGGCACAGAGCAGGTTAAGGTGCGCTTTTTAACAGGCGGTGTTGGCGCGCTTTCTGAATCAGATATCTCATTAGCTGCTGCATCAAACGCGATTGTTATCGGCTTTAACGTTCGTGCCATCCCACAAGCACGTGATTTAGCAAAGCGTGACGGTGTTGAAATTCGCTATCACTCAATCATCTATGAACTCATTGATGAGGTGAAAGCAGCTATGGGTGGTCTCTTGTCACCTGATACACAAGAAGATTTCATCGGCTATGCTGAAATTCGCCAAGTCTTCTCTGTCTCTAAAGTGGGCAAGATTGCAGGTTGTTTTGTTACCGAAGGCGTTATTAAGCGTGGCTGTAAGGTGCGTTTGCTTCGTGATAATGTGGTTATCCATGAAGGCAATCTGAAGACATTGAAGCGCTTTAAAGATGAAGTCAAAGAAGTCAAAGACGGCTTTGAATGTGGTATGGCATTTGAGAATTATTCAGACATCCAAGAAGGTGATGTCATTGAATGTTTCGAGCTAACACAGGTTGCGCGCACCCTTGATTAAGGGGCACGCGCCATCTTCTAATGAATAAGGTTTTATGCGTTGAGTAAAAGAGCAAAAGCGCCATCAAAAGCCCCAAGCCAAAGACAACTTCGTGTTGGTGAGGAGGTGCGTCATCATCTGTCCACAGCCTTATTGCGTGGTGATGTTTATGTGCCAGAATTAGAAGGTATTTCTGTGACAGTCTCAGAGGTATCTGTCAGCCCTGATATGTCAAATGCCAGAGCCTATGTGACACCGCTAGGCGGCGCTGATATTGATGAGGTCGTAGCGATTTTGAACGTTATTGCCCCTGATCTGCAGACCTATGTGGCACAAAAGGTGCATTTGCGCCGTATGCCGCGCGTGAAATTCTTTGCTGATCATTCTTTTGAAAATGCGCAGAAAATGTCATCTCTCATTGCCCAATTGCCCCCTGCTTTATCTGAGCAGCAAGAGGATGTTGATGAGGATGAGGCCTAGTCAGAGCGGCCTATAATAGATAAGCAGGCCTATGGCGAAAAAAACCCTAAAAACAGTCCCCGCCGCCTATCATGGTTGGATCGTACTTGATAAACCGCTTGGGATAAGTTCTGCGGCGGCAGTTGGGATTGTACGCCGTAAATTTGATGGCATTAAAGCAGGTCATGGCGGCACGCTTGACCCGTTGGCAAGCGGGATATTGCCAATCGCCCTTGGTGAAGCGACAAAGACGACCTCCTATGCTATGGGGGCAGAAAAGTCTTATGAATTTGCCGTGAAATGGGGCGAGCAAACACAAACTGATGATGCTGAAGGTGATGTGATAGCAACCTCTGATGTAATACCTGATAGCGCAGCCATCGAAGCTGTTTTACCAGAATTTATTGGTATCATTG
The DNA here is from genome assembly GCA_011525265.1 of Alphaproteobacteria bacterium. Classification (GTDB taxonomy): domain Bacteria; phylum Pseudomonadota; class Alphaproteobacteria; order Puniceispirillales; family Puniceispirillaceae; genus UBA685. Next base: position 13,965 of record WTHV01000045.1, read on the forward strand.
ATCAAACACCACCTGCCTATTCCGCTGTGAAAGTGGGCGGCAAGCGTGCTTATGCCATCGCGCGTCATGAGGGCGAGATGCCCCAATTAGCACCGCGTGCCATACGCATTGATGATTTGCAATTGATCGAATCAGCTGGTCACACAGCTCGTTTTGCCGTTGATTGTGGCAAAGGCGCTTATATACGCTCACTCGCACGTGATTTAGGCATAAGATTAGGCACTGTAGCCCATGTCACAGAATTGCGCCGTACCAAAGTGGGACAATTTTCATTAAAAAACGCTATTTCGCTGGATTTTTTAGAAAAAGTAAGCGATAGTGCCGCCGCATCACAATTTGTGATGCCTGTCTTGGCAGCGCTGGACGACATCCCGGCCCTGCTACTATCGCCTGAGGAGGCACAGAAGTTGCGCTATGGCCAGCTTTTGGAGACAAAGCCAAACATGGCAATCGCTGAGATTTATAAAGCGGTTTGTGATGGGGAGCTGATTGCACTTGTTGAAGTGCATGAAAAAGGTCTCAAGCCAATGCGGGTATTTAATATTAACCAATAGGAGAGATGTGATGTCGATTACAAAAGAAAAGAAAGCTGAGCTTATCGCAGAATTCGGCGCAAATGCCGGCGATTCAGGTTCATCATCAGTACAGGTCGCGATTTTGACTGAGCGTATCCGCAACCTAACTGAGCATATGAAGACACATAAAAAAGATTTCGGTTCACGCCGCGGCCTTTTGACAATGGTTGGTCAGCGCCGTCATTTGCTTGATTATATCAAGCGTGGTGATGAAGCCAAATATAAAGCTTTGATCGAAAAGCTAGGCTTGCGCCGCTAAGGCAAACGCCAAACAGATATTTCAAAAGCCTGTCAGAGATAACTCTGGCAGGCTTTTTTGTTAAACTTGTTTCTCTGGTTAAAAAATGCTAAGAGTATCGCACACGTAAGAGAAATAAATTATGAGGTGGCGACTACCTATCTGGGGTGGTTGGAGAGCAAAAGCTAGCAAGGCTAGCGCGGCAATGGCATAGAGGCCTTGCCAGATATTCTTCAGACAAAAATAGATATGATGATGAAGTGCTACAAGAGCGCTTTCACTGTTCAGGCAACCGCTTACGTTTGTTGCCCGCATATCTTGTCCCGAAATATTATTAATCGCCAAAGCATAATAAAATCATGTCACAGATGATAGGCATTTGTGGCAGTTGGAAAGTCGAAAAGACAAACAATATCCGAAACAAGGAAAAACAAATATGTTTCAAATTTATCGTAAAGAAATTGACTGGGGTGGGCGTACATTAACGCTTGAAACAGGCAAGGTCGCACGTCAGGCAGATGGTGCTGTTATCGCCACTTTGGGTGAGACGTCTGTTCTATGTACTGCGGTTGCCGCAAAAACAGCTAAGCCTGGTCAGGATTTCTTTCCCCTCACTGTGAATTATCAGGAAAAGGCATTCGCCGCTGGTAAAATTCCAGGTGGCTTTTTCAAGCGTGAAGGTCGTCCATCAGAAAATGAGACACTTGTCAGCCGCTTGATTGACCGTCCTATTCGCCCGCTTTTCCCAAAGAATTTCAAATGTGAGACACAAGTCATCTGTACGGTTCTCTCGCATGATATGGAAAACAACCCTGATATCGTGGCATTGATTGGTGCATCAGCTGCGCTAACAATTTCAGGTGTGCCATTCTTTGGCCCAATTGGCGCCGCGCGCGTTGGTTATGCAGATGGCGAGTATATCTTGAACCCAACATTGGCTGAGATGGAAACATCTGAGATGGATTTGGTTGTTGC
>WTHV01000091.1 GCA_011525265.1 Alphaproteobacteria bacterium
TCCCTTCAAGAGACTCAAGGGGCACTTTTGATGGGAAGCCATTGGTGACCTCACCTGATTTCATCATCAAATTGCCAAACATCGCAAGGACAGAGCGAACCGCATCAAGCGCTGCTTGTTTGTCCTCTTGTGTTTTGTAAACAGCCGTGTGGCGCATCATCGCCCATTTGCCTGTAAAAGGCTTGTCAGTTTTTGCAATGGCATCATCAAGGCGCTCACGATAAGCCTCTGCCTCAGAAAAAGGCATGGTTAGCGGCCAACTCATAATGTTGCAATTTTGTTCAACCGCATAATCAAAGGTAATTGGCGAGCGTGCGGCAACCCATAATGGCATCTCATCTTGCACAGGCTTTGGGCAAGAGGTTGATGCAGGGAATTGCCAATGCTCACCCTCATGTGTGACATCACCTTTCCATAGCTCTTTGACCAATGGCAACATTTCTTGCAGATATTTATAGCCATCTTTTTGATCAAGGCCGGGGCGCATACGGTCAAATTCCCGCTGATAAGCACCAGAGCCAATGCCTAGGTCAACACGCCCGCCGGAAATCAAATCAGCCATTGCCGCCTCACCAGCAAGATTAATGGGATGCCAATAGGCCGCATTCACAACACCTGCACCAAGACGGATATTTTTGGTCTGTGTCGCCCACCATGTCATCAGCTGAAACGGGTTTGGCGCAATGGTCATTTCTAGCGCATGATGTTCTGCCGCCCAGACAAGCTCAAAGCCCGCCTCATCAGCCATCTTTACCATTTCAATCGTATGATTTCGTACATCCTCCATAGTGATTGTGTCATCCATACGCTCAAGATTTATGCTCAAATGAAATTTCATAATACGACCCTATGTTAAAAGAGAAGAATCACACTGCTAGCGTGGTTGGAACGGATTAGCGATAGGTGCATCAGTTGTGGTCATCCACACGGTCTTTGGACGTGTGTAATCCATCAAGGCTTGGAAGCCTGCCTCTCTGCCATGGCCTGAATGTTTCATCCCACCAAATTCTGCAATAGGTGAGATAGCGCGGTAAGTATTCACCCAGACAATACCTGCTTTGATGTTTTGTGACATACGCAAAGCGCGAGAATGGTTGGTGGTAAAAATACCTGCGGCAAGCCCGTAATCACTATCATTGGCCAATGCCAACACTTCATCTTCGCTAGAGAACCGTTGCACAGCTAAAACAGGGCCAAATAGTTCTGTTTGTACAAGGCTCATATCTTGGCGTGGGCAATCAATAATGGTTGGCTCAAAATACAGCCCTCCGAGGTCGCTGCGTGCCTTGCCGCCTGCTAGAACCGTCCCGCCTTCGTCTTGTGCAAGCGCGACTTGATTTGTGATGAGCTCAATCTGTGCTCTTGTGCAAAGAGGCCCCATTTCAGTCTTATCAGCTTGCGGGTCACCAATGTGAATGCCATTAGCAATTGCCACCATCTTTTCCAAAAAGGCATCGGCAATATCCTCGTGCAGATACAGGCGCGAGCCTGCAACACATGATTGGCCTGAGGCGGCAAAGATACCAGCAACAGAGCCATTAACGGCTGATTCAATATCAGCATCATCAAAGACAATGAAAGGTGATTTTCCGCCAAGCTCAAGTGAGACTTCGGCAAAATTCTCTGCACTATTATGAATTATATGACGTGCTGATTGCGTGCCGCCTGTAAAGGCAATGCGCGCTACCTTTGGATGTGTTGTCAAAGCTTTGCCGCATGGATCGCCAAAGCCTGTCACAATATTCACAACACCATCTGGAATGCCAGCTTCTTTCACAAGCTTGCCAAATTCCAATAAGGGCGCAGAGGCGTGTTCAGAGGCTTTTAAGACAATCGTATTGCCTGTGGCAAGCGCAGGGCCAATCTTGGTCGCTGATAAGAAGATCTGCGAATTCCAAGGAATGATCGCGGCAATAACGCCCAAAGGCTCTCTTTTGGTAAAGACAAACATATCTGGCTTATCAATTGGTAATGTTTCACCATGTAATTTGTCAGCCGCACCGGCATAATAATGCAAATATTCAGCGATATATTGGCTTTGCCATCTGGTTTCTTTGAACATTTTGCCTGTATCAGTTGTCTCAATACGTCCAATGGCTTCAGAATGCTCTGCTAGTAATGTGGCAAGCTTGCCAAGCAATTTCCCGCGTTGGCTAGGCGTCATGGCGCCCCATGGGCCGTTTAAGGCTTGCGCGGCGGCTTCGACAGCATCATCAACATCATCTTTGGTAGCGGCCGGAAATCGTGCCCAGACTTCGCCTGTTGCCGGATTGACAGACTCAAACTGTGCGCCATCTCGTGCTTGAACCCACTGGCCATTAATTAGCATATCATAGGATTGAATTGTGCTCATGATACGATTGCCCCCTTGTTAATGGTAGAAAGATTACAGAATTCATAACTTTTGAAAAACGAATTTTTTTAACTTAATAATTCAATATTTTTGAAGTATCTTATGAGCTATGAATCAATCAGCATTAAAAACCTTTATCGCGATTATTGAGACAGGCTCTCTTGTCAAAGCATCTGAGCGGTTAAATGTCACGCAATCATCAGTTACCATGCGCCTCAAAGCCCTTGAGGATGAGGTGGGGCAAAAGCTGATTGTGCGTCAAAAATCAGGGGTAAGCCTAACAGCGGCAGGAACAAAGCTTTTATCTTATGCGCGTATTATTGATGGGTTATGGGGGCAAGCATTGCGCGCCACATCCTTATCACAAGGTCTGTCACAAATTTATAATATCGGATGTGCACCACTTTTGTGGGATCTAGGCGGTCGTGCATTCTTTAATGAAATGCGCCAATTTGAGGCTGGTTTCGCGCTTTCGGTTCATCAATCTGACGAGGTTGTGTTATTGCAAGGCCTCAATGAGGGCACGATTGATATGGCGCTTATCTGCGAGCCTGTGGTGCGCAAAGGGCAAAAGGCCATTCGCCTCGATGATGAGGAGCTTGTCCTCTATTCTGATAGAGCGCAAACACCGCTTCGGTTTGATACCCACTATGTGTTTGTTGATTATGGTGCTGATTATCGGCGCCAACATGATGAAGATTATTATGATGCTGGGGCGGCAAATATCAGCTTTAACACAGCGCAAATGGCATTAGCCTATCTGCTTGAATTTGGTGGTTCTGCCTATTTGCCGCGTCAATTGGTTGAGGCACAAGATACCAAAAGGCGCCTATTCATAATGGAACAGGCGCCTATTTATCGGTTGCAAAAACATCTGTTGCTGAAAACAGATGATAGTGATGATTTAGCATGGCTTTTTGCCTTGTTGCGGTCTTCAGGGTTACTCAGCAGCTAGGGGCTGACGCCTTAAACGTCTCATTACCGCATTTTTGGCACGTGCCAATCTGCCATCTACATTCTCGCCCAAAACAAGCAAAGCTGGGGTTGCAAGCAATGTCAAAATTGTCGCAAAAGTCAGCCCGCCTGCAATGGTGCTTGCCAAATCTGTCCACCATTGTGAGGATGGCGCACCAACAAGAATAGAGCGCTCACCAAATTGGATGGTTAATTCAAACACCATTGGCACAAGGCCAAGGATGGTGGTCACAGCTGTCAAAACGACGGGACGGAAACGAGCAAGCCCTGCATGGAAGGCGGCTTGACGCGCATCATAGCCTTTTTTGCGGAACTCATTAAAGGTATCGATGAGAACAATATTATTATTCACCACAACACCCGCAAGCGCTATAATCCCTAGCCCCGACATCACAATGCCAAAGGGGCGTTCAACAATCCACAGGCCTAAGAACACGCCGCCTGATGATAAAATAATCGCTGACATGGTGACAATGGTTTGCCATGCAGAGTTAAATTGAATCATCAAAATTAACACCATCAAACACATTGAAAGAGCGAATGATGAGCCAAGGAAGGCTTGTGTTTCTGCGATATCTTCACTCTCACCCCCAAATTCGACACGCGAATTGCCAATAATAGTCGCCTCATCAATGCGCGCTTGCAGATCAGCCACAAGCTTATCTGGCAATAGGCCGTCTTCGACGTCTGAATCAATGAAATAGAAACGTTCCCCATTTTTGCGCTGAATATCACCGCCCTTAGGCTGAGGAATTAATTGGGCAAAGACCGATAGAGGCACATAGGTTCCATTGGCAGAGGGGATGCGTAATTCTTCGAGGCGATCAAGATTTCGCTGACCACGTTGGAAGCGCAAAGTGATATCAATCTCATCATCTGAATCATCAGGGCGATAATCAGAGATATCAACACCGCGTGTGACTAATTTTACCATATCGCCAATCGCATCAATGGAGACGCCATGGCGAGCGGCTTCATCACGGTCGATTTGCACTGTCCATTCAATGCCAGGCAGAGGGCGTGAATCTGTAATATCAACAAATCCGCCCATTTCCCTCATGATCTGGATAATCTGGTCGGTCGCATTGGCTGCAACAGCAAGATCATTATTAAATATCTCAAGCCGAATAGGCTTGCCGCCACCAGGGCCGCCTTGTTGCGCGGTAATTGAAACATCAACGCCGCCAAGCCCATCAAGGCGCCCGCGCATATCATCGATAAGCACATTGGCTTTTTCACGTGTTTGCCAATCTTCGAAAACGGTGCGGATAAAGCCGATAGAATCAGACGGGGCTTGTTGGTCGCCGGGACCTGATTTGGCA
>WTHV01000149.1 GCA_011525265.1 Alphaproteobacteria bacterium
TTCGGCAAAAAAGTACCATTACGGTACCAATTTATACCAATAAGGCGCCCTCTTTTCAGATAGGCGCCTTGTAATAAGGTACTGTTATTTATGCTTTTATATGGCCTCTAAATGGTCACTCAGGCGCGCCTTAAAAGATATGTGCCTGTGCGGCATCAAAACTGAATGATGCCTTGTTTCCTATGGATAGGTCAGGATTCTCTGGTGATGCAAAGCGGAAAATCGTCCCCTGCGTTGTGACCAATTCCACAATGGTCTCAGTCCCAAGCCGTTCTACCAATGTCACAGAGCCTTTCAACTTTCCTTTGCTGTCTAGGCGCAGGTGCTGTGGGCGAATAGCAAGGCGCGCTTTATCGCCCTTAGCCTTGTCTTGAGATACAAACCGCACCTTATCAACGCTTATTTCATCACCTTTGAATTTTGCTTGGCTCCCATCAGCTTTCACGCTTTCAATTACACCTTCAAAGAAATTCATCTTTGGTGAGCCAAGAAAGCCTGCGACAAATTCATTGGCAGGATAATTGAACAATTCCATAGGTGCGCCAACCTGCATGACCTCACCATCTTTTAAGACCACAATCTTATCAGCCAAAGTCATAGCTTCAACCTGATCATGTGTGACATAGATGGTTGTGGCACCAAGCTGATTATGCAATTTAGCAATTTCAATACGTGTTTCGTGACGCAATGCTGCATCAAGATTGGATAGTGGCTCATCAAATAGGAACACATCTGGGTTACGGACAATGGCTCTGCCGATGGCAACGCGTTGACGCTGACCACCTGATAATGCGGCAGGGCGTCTATCAAGCAGATGTTCCATTTGCAAAATCTTTGCCGCTGCTTCGACACGCTCTTTAATCTCTGCCTTTGAGAAGCCCTGTAGATCAAGCGAGAAAGCCATATTATGAAAGACCGTCATATGCGGATAAAGCGCATAGGATTGGAACACCATAGCAATACCACGCTTTGAAGGCGGTAATTCCATGACCTCCTTATCAGCGATAACAATCTTGCCACTGCTGAGTGTTTCAAGACCTGCAATCAAGCGCAAAAGGGTTGATTTACCGCAACCAGATGGCCCCACAAATACAACGAACTCCCCTTTATTGATCTCAAGATCAACATCATGGATCACAGCAACTTTGCCAAAGACTTTATTGACGTCTTTTAATTCTACTTGTGCCATTTAAATCTCCTCAAAAGATGCGCTGAGTGTTTCAAAATCAAAACAACAGCGTAAGCTTTGCTTATCTGAAATGCGGGTAAAAATTATCTGATGGGCATCGCCAGTTGGTGCAGTCATGGTATTTGCTTCCATCATTGCAGGCTGGTCTTTACGCCATTTTAAGAAAGATGCCAATTTATTGTAATTTGACTGAGGCCGTTCTGCTTCATCAAGACCGGCACGTGATAAATGTGCCTCTGCCACAGGAAGCCATGTATCATTCGCCTCTGAAAAGCCACCATGAGGGGCTGTAGTCTGCCATACCATAGGCGTGCGGCACGTATCGCGTCCCAAAAAGGCAGGCGCAAATTCAATACCCCACGGGTCTTGCATCTTATCTAAGGGAATATCTTGCACATCTGGCAAGGCAAGCTCTTCACCTTGATAAATACAAGCAGAGCCAATGAGTGAAATCTCAAGCTGAAGCAACAGTAATTGCATCGCTTGCTGCTGACTTTCATCAAGGCCGAGCTTTGCTAATTGGCGTGACGCAGAGCGTGGCACATCATGATTTGAGAAAGCAAAAGATAGTCTGCCGCTATCATTAAATGCCTCAACGGCCTTTGCGATGGCATCACGCATTCCCTCAACACTAAGCCCATCCCATTTTAGCAAGTCAAAATTATAGGTCGCGTGAAGCCGTCCTGCTTGCGTGAAAGTCTGGCTTACCATCATCGCATTATCATTATCACCATCACACTCGCCCATCAAATAGCGGTCATCATAGCTATCAGCCACTTTGCGAATTTCCTCGCTAAAGCGCTGAATATTCGGCTGATTTAATTGTGCGCCATCATGATATTGACGAAAGAAAGGTTGTTGATCTTGCGGCAAAGGGCCTAGCACAAATTCTGGATTGGCTGGATTATCTTTATAAGGTGCGCTATCGGCATTAATCGTGTGAACAGCATCAAGGCGGAAGCCATCAACGCCCCTATCAAACCAAAAACGTGCCACATCCATCATCGCATTCATGACATCAGGGTTCGCGTAATTGAGATTTGGCTGGCTCGGCAAGAAATTATGCAAATAATATTGCTGGCGGCGCGGCTCAAAGCTCCATGCACGGCCGCCAAAAAAGGACAGCCAATTTGTCGGCGCAGACCCATCTGGCAAAGGGTCAACCCAATGGAACCAGTCTGCTTTGGGATTATCACGCGATTGGCGGCTTTCTTGAAACCACTTATGTTCCTCAGAACAATGGGCAGGCACGATATCCACCATCAGCTTTAGACCAAGGTCATGTGCCTTTTCAATGAGCGCATCAAAATCAGCCAAAGTGCCATATTCGTGATGAATATCGCAATAATCAGCTACATCATAGCCAAAATCCTTTTGAGGTGATGTGAAAAACGGACTAATCCAAATCGCATCTACGCCAAGATTGGCGATATAATCAAGGCGTTGAATAATGCCTTGCAGATCACCCACACCATCATGATTGGAATCTTGAAAAGAACGCGGATAAATCTGATAGATGACCGCATTCTCCCACCATAAAAGCTGTGCCATATGCCTAGCCCCCTTTGACAGAGCCAGCTAGAAGGCCTCGGATGAAATAGCGCTGCATGGCAAGGAAGACAATCACAGGCACGACCATTGAAATCACGGCAGAGGCATTCAGCAAATGAAGCTGATCTTTAAATGTGCCAAGCTGTTGTTGTAGGCGAATAGGAAAGACCAAATCATCAGAATTATTTGGGCCAATATATAAAGCCACAATCAAATCATTCCACACCCATAGGAATTGGAAAATGCTAAATGATGCCAGGGCTGGCACAGATAATGGCACGATTAATTTCACGAATATCTGCAGATGATTAGCCCCATCAATACGCGCACTTTCAAGTAGCTCACGCGGAAGCCCCACAATATAATTACGAAGCAGATAAATTGCCAAAGGCAGGCCAAAAGCCGTATGCGTCACCCACAAGCTTGCAAAGCTTTTAGAGGCAACCTGACACGTTTTTGTCGCCTCGCAATCTGTCATCCACGCATTAAGCTGTGTTGCCCAAGAGGCAATACCACTAAAGCCTTGCAGGATAGGCAAAAAGGCAAGCTGTGTTGGCACTACCATCAAAGATACCACAATCACAAACAACCAATCCCGCCCCGGAAAGCGCATCCACGCAAAAGCATAAGCGGCAAAAGCGGCAATGGTAATAGGGATAATCGTTGCAGGTATTGTCACAATAAAAGATGAGATAAGCGCGTTCGGCACATGTTTATTCTCAAATAGCACCTCTTCATAGGCGACCGTGTCAAATACGGGGTCTTGATTGATGAATACATCTAATTTCTTTGGCTTGGCTGCTGTTGGCTCATCATAACGCCATGTAAAGTCGCCGTTTTTCTGGAAGATGAATTCACCCCCGCGCACATCCATTGCCTCACCTGCAGGGATTAATTTTCTGATGAGGATCGTGCCATCTTCCTTTTCAGGGTCTGGCACGCGGCCTTTAAACAAGATAGATTCCACCTCTCCTGTAATGGTAAAATCGTCCTCTTGTGCGTTCAAACGGTCAAAGATATTACCTTCCATAAGGGTGAATGGCGCAGTTTCACCCTTATCATGGGTGCTAAAACGGTGCCCTAATTCTGTTGGGGTAAAGGCTGTCCAGAAACCAGATGCTTTAGACGCTAATTCGGAGCGCAAAGAGGTCGTCAAAAGCGCAACAAATGGCACAACCCAAATAAACACAATAAGCGCAAGAACAGTATGATGTAGAGTACGGCTGATCATAAGCGTTATTTCCTATCCGATATCTTTTTGCTCGCGCCTAATGCGCCATGCGTTAAACACCATATTTGGCACAACAGTTAGCATCAGCATTACAGCAATAGCAGCGAATAAATTATCCACATTATCCCCGCCAATAGACCAGTTATTTCGGGCATTTTCCATCATCACCGCGAGCAACAATTTATCATCATCATTGGCAGAAAGGGCGTAAGGAATATCAAAGACTTTCAATACCAAGATGACCAATGTCGTCCAAACAACCATCACTGTTGAGTAGATTTGTGGCAGCTTGACGCGGAAAAACATCTGGAACGGGTTCGCACCATCAATCGTCGCTGCTTCGATGGTATCTTGAGGTACACCACGCAATGCAGCAGAGAAAATCACCATCGCAAAGCCTGTTTGCACCCAAACCAAAATCCACATTAAGAAGAAATTGCCCCAGAATTTGAGATTATAAAGTGGCTCTGCATAGCTCGCATCATGGCCAAGTAATGCCTTGATTAGTCCAACTTGATAAGACGGTGTTGCCCCATTTATGGCCTGCAATGCTTCAATACCGCCACCAGCGAAAATATTACGCCAAATAACAGCAGCACCAACAAATGAGATTGCCAAAGGCACAAAGATAAAGGTCTTTGCCACAACGCCCCAGCGCACATTATCTGCCAAA
>WTHV01000048.1 GCA_011525265.1 Alphaproteobacteria bacterium
GGGCTAGTCATAAGGCAGAAATAAGTTATGTTGAAGGAGAATTGGGAAAAAGGGATGCACCTATGAAGGTCTCAGAGAGAACGGCACTTTTTTATTTGTTCGCTACAATGACTCTATGGGCAGGTAATGCAATCGTCGGGCGTATGTTCTATGAAGAATTGCCGCCGCTACAGCTTGCATTTTGGCGCTGGGTGCTTGCGGGCTTGTTGGTGCTGGTGGTCATGCGTCCGCCTCTGCGTGAGGATTGGCCTGTTATTTGGCAGCACAAATGGATTTTATTGTTTATCGCGACCTTTGGCATTGGCTGTTATAATACCTTGCAATATGCCGCTTTGAATTACACAACGGCAACAAATGTCGGCCTTATCCAAACGGCAATGCCAGTTCTGGTAGCGATATTAGATAGGCTTGTCTATCGCTCTCAGACCTCATGGTTGCAATCTTTTGGTATGGGGCTATCAACGTTCGGCATTGTGTGGATTATTGCCCAAGGCGATTTATCGCGGTTGCTTGATTTATCTATTAATATTGGTGATTTCTATATGGTTTTGGCCATTTTGACCTATGGGATATTTTCTGTCTCATTACGTGCGGCACCAAAGCTAAATCAATGGAGCTATCTCTTTGTGCTGTTTGTCATTGGCGCGGCAGAGCTGTTTCCATTTCAGATGTATGAATATAGCCAAGGGGCGCGTATGGTTTTAACCACAGGCTCTGTTCTGGCAATTATCTATATTGTGATTGGCCCCGCATTTTTGGCCTATAAGTTTTTCACATCTGCTGTGGCAACATTGGGGGCCAATCGGGCAGGGGTGTTTTTCTATTGGCTGCCCATTGCCGCAGCAGGCCTTGCGGTGCCTATCCTAGGCGAGCCGCTTTTTAGCTATCATCTTGTGGGATTTGTCCTTGTCGTGTTGGGCTTGCGATTTGGTCTGTCAAATAGGATGCCCAATAAGACAGATTAATCATACAAAGCCCCACAACAACGCGGCTCACCCCGCTTTTTTAAAAGCGGAGTGAGATATCTCTGTGAAGTGCCTTACAAGATGAGATGCGTGGTACGATCTCAGCTGGTAGGCGTGATTGTGAGCGTAAACCAATGGTCAAAGCGCCGGCATCATGATAGGCAATTAGCCCATCAAGAACAGTTTTCTCAGCCTTTTTACGCCATGCAATCTCTGTGGCCATAAGCGTGGCTGCCTCTTCTAGCAGTGCACGACCCTCTTGCGTATTATTTTTATCAAGGGCACGGCGTGCCTTGCTCATCAATGATTTCACAGGGCTAATGCCTGCAACAAATTTCATCTCTGGCTCAAACTCTTTGATGGTCATGGCGGCTGTCTTGTCAGCTTGGCCAGCTACTGAAGCAAGCAGCTCATCTAGGCGCGGTTGAAAGGCGATAAGCGCGTCTTTTTCACCGATGATAGCAATCAGGTCACGAACAGGCTGATAGCCATTATCAAGCGCATTACGATAGGCGCGCTGGCTCTTTGCAAGGGCTTTTAACTGTCCTTGATAAGCCGATTGTGCCGCATCCCATTCAGCTGGGATTTCAGATCGTAATTCTGCAATCTCTGCCTCATAGATTGTGATGTCTGAGCGAATGCGGGCAATGACGTTTGAATCATCAGAGCGTCGTGCCATTTTCTTCGCATCAGCAATTTGACCTTCGACCAAACGGATTTGACGCTCTAATGTGCGCACATCTGTATGCATAGAGGCATAGGTGATTTCGCTTTCCGCTAAGGCAGCAAAATCAGCATTGACATCATCAAGCCTGTCAAAGGCACTGCGGGCATTGGTTGCAACATTGGCCAAACTATCAGCAAGTTTTGGAGGTAATTGCGACGTGTCTTGCATTTCAAATTGTGCAATCGCCTCTTCTAGCATTGGACGCTTGGTAACTAATTCTTCTGCCAGATAATCCTCAACACAAGCCTGCAATTTCGGGTTCACAGGTGGCGGGGCATTATAAGATGACAGATAAAAACGATTTGGCAGGTAATTCACCAATTGCGGGAAGCTACCAACAATCACAAGCGCAAATAGCTGAAGGCCAATGAAGGGGATAACACCGCGATAAATCGCCAATGTGGATATCGCCTTGCTAGCCACACCGCGCAGATAGAACAGCGCAAAGCCAAATGGCGGGGTTAAGAAGCTTGTCTGCATATTCACGCCAATCATCACACCAAGCCAGACAGCGGTGATATTAGCCCCCGGATCAGCAAGCAGGATAGGCGCCACAATTGGCACAACCACAACAGCGATCTCGATGAAATCAAGGAAGAAGCCAAGCAAGAATATCACAAGCATCACAACAAAGAATTGTGTCCAAAAGCCGCCTGGTAGACCTGTCAGGAAGTGCTTTACAAATTCTTCACCACCAAAGCCGCGGAAAGCCGCTGTTAGCATGGCGGCACCAAGCAAGATGATGAACACCATCGAGGTTGTCTTTGCTGTTTCTAGCATGACACCTTGCAATGTCTTTTCGATGTTTAAGGTGCGCCAACCAGACCATAGGATAGCCGCCAAGAATGTTATGACAGCCACAGATGTGAATAGAATGGGCCCCATATTATTTGTCACATGCACATTGCGGATATTCAAATCATACAGGTTCGTCATCACGCCAATAACAATTAGCGAAGCAATGGCCAAGATCGCTGGATAGAAGGCGTTTTTGCGCCCTTCATAGAGACGATAGCCTGCCATAATTGTTGCACCTGCAGCGCCAATGGCACCGGCTTGGTTGACGGTTGCAACGCCTGATACGATTGAACCAAGCACAACAAATATCAAAACCAATGGCGGGATAAGCGAGAAGAAAACCTGCACCAAAAAGGCGCGGTCAAAACCACCTGCATTTGGCACAGCAGGCGCAATATTAGGACGCAACAAAGCGGCAACCAAAATATAGAGAAGATACAGACCAACAAGAACCAAGCCCGGCAAAAAAGCACCAAGGAACATATCACCAGCAGATGTTGACAATACATCCAATGATGATGGCATTGAGACTTCACCAGTCGCATGCTTATAAAGCGCTTTACGAGCAGATGAGGCTTGGTCAGAGGCAGAGGATAGCTGGTCAGCCAAAATAATCAAAACAATAGAAGGCGGGATGATTTGTCCCAATGTGCCAGAGGCGCAAATTGTGCCTGATGCTAATGAGGGCGAATATTTATTGCGCATCATAGCAGGCAGAGAAATCAAGCCCATCGCCACAACAGTTGCACCCACAATGCCTGTTGTTGCGGCCAATAGGGCGCCAACAAGTACAACAGAAATGCCAAGACCACCTGGCACTGGGCCAAACAGCTTTGCCATTGTGACAAGCAAATCTTCGGCAATGCGTGAGCGTTGTAGCATGATGCCCATAAAGATAAAGAGCGGGATAGCAATCAATGTATCGCGTTCAACTTCCCAATAAACGCCGCGGAAATTCGTCACCCCCGCCGATAACCATTGCACAGGGCCATCTTGGGCAAAAAAGACTGTGACATCATCAAAGAATAACCAGCCGAAAATCGTTGCAAGGGCAATTGAGATAATTGCCGCACCGGGAAGCGCAAATGCCACAGGAAAGCCTGAGCCAAGTGCCGCTATCATGATAAGAAACAGAAGAAGGAGAAAATATAGTTCCATTGTAATACCCTAACCTTTAGTCTGTTTCTTTAGATGTTTCATGGATGTGTTTTTTGAGATGCGTCATGATAAAACTTGAAAATTGTAAAATCATGGAAAAGGCAAAGATAATTAAAAATCCTGCCATCAGATATTTTACATACATCCCAAAACCTGATTGTGAGGTTTCAAATTTTAACAAAGCACCGTTGATAGTCGATGTCTCTTCCCACAAACCACGTGATAAGATGACCCAACAGAGCGGAATGCCCAAGACAGCAGCACCAATCACATTTGACAGCGCCTTTTTTACTTCAGACAAGCCTGCATAAAGCACATCAACGCGCACATGACCCTCTTCAACAAGTGTTTGTGCTGAGGCAAAAAGGAAAAGAGCGGCATACCAAAAGCGCACTAAATCACCCATAAAGGCCTGTTCATAAGAAAAAATAAAACGTGCCACCACAATTAGAAGTTCAGCAACCACGATTAGTGTCGCAAGCCAAATAAAAGAAATACCACGCTTTTTTGTGGCGATCAGTGCTGCGATGCCTAAAAGAGGAAGGTGAATATAAGTGCCGCGCCATGTTGCACGACCTAAATCAGATGCCATCTGGCTACCAAATAAGCCTTCTAGTAGTCCCTCAATGCGTAAAAAAGAGATATAGGCATCAACTATGCCAACAAATAATACGCCCCAAAAGGCAAAGCTAACAACAAAGGCCGCATAATTATGAAAGCGCGTCTCATGGAACGTTAAGGCGTTTAAAAAGGCCTCCCCGCGTACTTTATATGTCATATAGGCTGGCATTGCCAAGGCAGCGAGAAATGCGCCTGTTTGCAGAAGACCTGTCAACGTGACTTGATCCCTATCATCTCCTGCTAGCAGACCAAGGCCAGATAAGGTAACAAAAGCCCCTTGCCATCCAAGAAAATGAATTAGAAAATTATTGGCAATAAAGACAGCCGCTGAAAAGCCACTAGCGAGCGCCAAAAAATAC
>WTHV01000014.1 GCA_011525265.1 Alphaproteobacteria bacterium
AGACAGCATCATGGACAATCCCGTCTATTATTGTGACACGCATTGCCACCAAAACAGCTGAGATATCTTGGTCAAACCGCTTCGATATTTTATAGGCATGAAACTGCGTATTTTTTGGCAAATCAGGCAAAAAGAGCGCGCTGACAAATTCATCCTCAGCACGGTTTTGCTGACCATAGGCAACAAAAAACTCATCCAAAGGCACAGGGCGTATTGCTGAAGCTGAGGCTAAATGTACACACCCATCAAGTGCCAAAAAACAAGGTGAGAGGTCCCCAATAGGAGAGCCATTTGCCACATTCCCGCAAACAGTTCCCGTTGCACGCACTTGGGCAGAGCCAAAACGCCGCCACACCTCATACAAGGCTGGTGGGCAGTCAGGTAACTCTGTCATTGCTTGGTTGTGCGTCACGCTTGCACCAATTTCAACGCCGCCTTTGACCGTTTTGATCTGAGATAAATCAGCAATGCGGCTTGTTGAGATAAAACACGCCATTTCACGATGCTGTTTGGTGACCCATAGGCCAATATCTGTGCCACCTGATAAGATTTGCGCGCCCTTATGCTCTTTATAAAGAGCGGCCGCTTCCGCACAGCTCGTTGGGGCAAAATAACTTTGATTATCAGTGATAATGGCAAGTGTTTCTAACCTGCTATGATAGCGATCAAGGAAGGTATTTTCTGCCTCTATACGGCTGCGTTCCCATAAGGGCATCTCATAGCTTTTTAAGGCTTTTGCGGCTTTGACGATAGGGCCATAGCCTGTACAACGGCATAAATTGCCGGCAAGCCCATCATCTATATCTTGATCATCAAAAGCCGCCCCTGAACGCCATAAATGATAGAGTGACGTGATAAATCCTGGTGTGCAAAAGCCGCATTGTGCGCCGTGATTATCAATCATGGCCTGCTGTACAGGATGCAGCGCCCCATCAGGCCCCGCAACCCCCTCAACCGTTGTGATAGCCGCCCCATCAAGCATAGGAAGGAACAAGATACATGCATTCACAGCCCGCATCTCATCACGCGCTGTGCCGTCTATTTGAGGGCGGCGCATATGGATAAAGACAGTGCAAGCCCCACAATCGCCTTCAGCACAGCCTTCTTTGGTGCCTGTTTTTTTGGCAGACAAGCGCAACCAACTCAACAAAGTCGTATCGGGGCGCACATCCGATAGGCTGACCATGTCTCCATTTAACAAAAATTCGATATCAGACTTCATGAAATCATCACTATTCTTGTAAAAGCGTCCGCGTTAACCCTCTTGATCGCCAAATGACTGATTATACCATTGCAAAAGCAATCTGCGCTCTTCGGCTTCCATATAGCTCACATTTGCTGGCGGCATAGCGTGCGATAGGGCTGATTGCGTTACAATCACATGAGCCTGACTGATAATTTGTGCATCAGTCTCAAGCATCACACCCTTAGGTGGCCAGCGCACCCCTTCATAAAAAGGCTCTTGTGCATGGCACATTGAACAACGACCAAGCACTACGTCCCTCACATCTTCAAAATGCGCTGATTGAGCGAGCTGCCATTGTTGAGATGTGAAATCTGCCTCAGATAATTCTACTTCCTCATAAGATTTATGAGAGAATAATGGTGCCAGAGACAAAGCCATAATGATCAAGAATAATGCCGCAGTCACACCCCATGTCCAACGCGGTGAGCCTTGGCGCGCATGATTACTGTTGAAATAATGGCGGATAGAAACTCCCATCAAGAAAACTAATGAGGCAATAATCCACGAATATTGTGTAGAATGCGCCAAAGGATAATGATTAGAGAGCATGAAGAAAATCACAGGCAGCGTCAGATAATTATTATGAGTCGAACGCAATTTTGCGATCTTGCCATATTTCGCATCTGGTGTGCGCCCTGCTTTCAAATCAGCCACAACAATGCGCTGATTTGGAATAATGACCATCAACACATTAAAGGACATGATGGTCGCTGTCACAGCACCCAAATGCAAGAAAGCGGCACGCCCTGTGAAGATTTGATCAAGACCATAGGCTAGGATGACCAAAATCACATAAAGCGCCAACATCAGGGCTGTGGGGTTTTCCCCAAGCTTCGAGCGGCATAAGGCATTATAGCCCATCCATCCCACAAATAGCACAGCCAAAGATATGCCAATTGCCACAGGAAGCGATAATTCTGCTTTGTCTGCATCAATCAGATAAATATCTGCGCCCACATAATAGACCACGGCCATAAGCGCAAAGCCAGAAAGCCATGTTGCGTAGGATTCCCACTTAAACCAGGTTAAATGCTCTGGCAATGTGGGCGGTGCTACAAGGTATTTTTGGATATGATAAAAGCCGCCCCCATGGACTTGCCATTCCTCGCCATGCACCAAATCAGGTAGATTCTCATGACGACGCAACCCCAGATCAAGCGCGATAAAATAAAAAGATGACCCAATCCATGCAATCGCTGTGATCACATGAAGCCACCGCAAGGCAAATTCTGCCCAATCAAGGGCCAGCAATGTCAAAAATGATAATTCTAACTCTGTGCCAAACATCTATTAGCTTCCCCGATATGTTGAATAACCATAAGGCGATAGCAATAATGGAACATGATAATGAGACGCGGCATCTGCCATCCCAAATATAATTGGCACTTCATCTAGGAATTTTGGTTCAGGCAGATTGTCATAATGGCGCTCCAGATAAGCGCCTGCCTGAAAGACAAGCATATAGCGACCAGCGGCAAAATCACCTTTTGCCAATATGGGGCTGTTTGTGCGCCCATCATTATTAGTTTCCATATCACAAAGAAAGATACGCTTATCGCCCTCTAGCCGATAAAGGCTGATAGCTAAGCCAGCGGCCGGTGCGCCGCGCCCTGTATCAAGAACATGTGTTGTCAAAAAACCTGTCGTCATTTTTGTTGTATCCCCCCAACATGACTATAACGCTCACTTGTCAATGGTTCAAAATAGTAATAGTGACAATAGTATTATCATTGACCATCAACCAATCTAGTATGACATTAATTATCTGCTGTTTCTATTTTTTTGTGCGAGACTAATACAATATGCGCTACCCAAGAGATATGAAGGGCTACGGCTCAAACGCACCTAAGGCACCGTGGCCAAATCAGGCGAATATCGCTGTGCAATTTGTCGTCAATTATGAAGAAGGCGGCGAAAATAATATTCTGCATGGTGATAAGGCCTCAGAGGCGTTTTTATCTGAGATAGTCGGCGCAGCAGCTTGGCCAGATATGCGCCATTGGAATATGGAATCCATTTATGAATATGGCGCGCGCACAGGGTTTTGGCGTCTATATGAGCTTTTCACCACAGCTGATATCCCTGTCACAGTCTATGGTGTTGCTACAGCCCTGAAGCGAAACCCTGACCAGGTCGAAGCGATGCTAGCAGCTGATTGGGAGATTGCCAGCCACGGTCTGAAATGGATTGACTATAAAGATCATTCACCAGAAGATGAGCGCCGCGATATTCGTGAGGCCATCAAAATGCATGAGCTGGTAACAGGGTCAAAACCACAAGGATGGTACACAGGTCGCTGTTCTGTAAACACGGTAAATTTGGTGGCAGAGCAAGGAATATGCACCTATCAATCTGATTGTTATGCTGATGATCTGCCCTATTGGCAAGACACGCCATCTGGTGCGCAATTAATGGTGCCTTATACACTTGATGCCAATGATATGCGCTTTGCTACCCCGCAAGGATTTAACACAGGCGATCATTTCTTTACCTACCTCAAAGATAGCTTTGATGCGCTTTATCAAGAAGGGGTAAATGGGGCACCGAAAATGATGTCTATTGGCCTGCATTGCCGCCTCATAGGCCGCCCGGGACGTATCCAAGGGTTACGCAAATTTATCGACTATGTGAAATCGCATGACAAGGTATGGTTTGCCAAGCGCATTGATATTGCCAAGGCATGGCAAGAGGCCTATCCCTATCAGAAACGCTTTTCACCAGCCGCCTTATCGAAAGATGCCTTTATGGCGCATTTCGGCTCTGTCTATGAACATTCCCCATGGGTTGCCGAGCGATGCTTTGCTGATGAATTAGGCCCAGCCCATGATAGCGCCAGCGGCTTCGCTTCTGCTATGGCCTATCAATTCAGAAATGGCACTGATGAAGAGCGACTTGCCGTCTTGCGTGCGCATCCAGATTTAGCAGGCAAATTAGCCGCCGCACGTCAATTAACCGCAGAATCGACACAAGAGCAGGCTTCAGCAGGTCTTGACGCCCTCACGGATTCGGAAAAACAAACCTTTACCGCGCTTAATAAGGCCTATGTTGAGAGATTTGGGCACCCTTTCATCATTGCGGTAAAAGCCCATACAAAAGCTAGTATCTTAGAGGCTTTTAAGACAAGAATGACACATGATAGCGCCTCAGAGTTTCAAGAAGCTTGTCAACAGGTTGAAAAAATTGCAGGCTTCCGAATAGACGCTATCTTTGATAGTCAAAATGGCTAGGATTTAATGGTCAGACATGGGAAAAACGAGTAAAAATGTGCCTTTTTATAGCCCGCAAGGTGGGTTACCTTCACAAAAGGCGTTATTGACTGACAGAGCTGTTTTTACAACAGCCTATGCCGTCATCCCAAAGGGGGTCATCAGTG
>WTHV01000009.1 GCA_011525265.1 Alphaproteobacteria bacterium
GAACCACCCATTGCCTCAAGACCTGCCTTAGAGACCGCATAGCCACCCCAAAAGGGGCGATGACCAACTGCCGCACCAGATGTGACAAGAACAGCTCTGCCAGCCTCAGAGGTGCGAAGAAGACCGTCAAAGGCTTTGATCATATGAAAAATAGACGTCAAATTCACAGTGATTGTGCGCTCAAACACATCTTCGTCACAATGGGCCATAGGTGATAATTGGCCCAGCTGTCCGGCATTGGCCACAAACCCATCAAGGCGCCCCCAGCGTGAGGCAATCGCACTTGCAAGGCGTGGTATCGCAGGGAAATCTGTTTGATCAAGCTCAACAATCACAGAATTACCACCGGCGGCATGAATATGGTCATCCACCTCTTCAAGAGCGCCTGTTGTTCGCCCTGTCAGAATGACTTCTGCCCCTTGTCTGCCTGCTTCAATCGCAACAGCGCGGCCAATCCCGCGGCTTGCACCTGTAACAAGGATAACTTTTCCATCAAGACGCTTACTCGCCATTTTTTACCCCACTTGAAAATCTATCGCCAGCTGTTTTCACAGGATAGTCACCTGAGAAACAAGCATCACACATTTGTGGACAAGAGCTGTTCCGGCCTTCTGTAAAGCCCATCGCGCGATACAGACCATCATCAGACACAAATGACAGGCTATCGGCGCCAATTTCAGCCGCAATCTCATCTGCATTCATATAAGAAGCGATCAGCTTATCCTTATCAGGTGTATCAACCCCGTAATAGCATGGGCTAATCGTTGGAGGGCTTGCAATGCGCATATGAACTTGTGTTGCGCCTGCCTCGCGCATCATGGAGACGATTTTACGAGATGTTGTGCCTCTGACGATAGAATCATCAATCAAAATCACAGATTTCCCCTTTACCGTCGCAATATTGGCATTGTGTTTCATGCGCACAGATTGTGTGCGGCCAGCTTGCGTTGGCTGAATGAAAGTGCGTCCGATATAGTGGTTGCGGATAATGCCAAGATCAAACGGGATACCAGCCTCTTCTGCATAGCCAAGTGCGGCAGGAACACCAGAATCAGGCACAGGCACAACCACATCTGCCTTAATGCCACTTTCCTTGGCTAGCTCTTTGCCAATTTGTTTGCGTGTCGCATAAACGCCGCGCCCTTCGACAACAGAATCAGGGCGGGCAAAATACACATATTCAAAAACGCAAAAGCGTGACCCTGTCTCTGAAAAAGGTCTTGAGGAGGTGATGCCCTCACCATCAATGACAACCATCTCACCAGGTTCAATATCACGCACGAATTCAGCACCAACAATATCCAAACCACAGGTCTCTGAGGCAAGCACATAGCCATCTTCAAGCTTGCCAAGCACAAGCGGGCGAATGCCAAGAGGATCACGCACCCCGACCAGCTGATTATCAAAAGCACATACAAGCGCGTAAGCCCCTTCAATCTGCATCAAGGCTTCGGTGAGGCGGTCAATTGGTGTTTTGCGATGCGAGCGTGCGACAAGGTGAATAATGATTTCTGTATCTGTGGTAGATTGGAAAAGTGAGCCAGCTGATACCAATGACGCACGAAGACGCGCAGCATTAATTAAATTCCCATTATGGGCTAGCGCAAATTGTCCAAAAGCTAGTTCTGTTAGAAATGGCTGGATGTTGCGATATTCCGAAAGACCTGTCGTGGAATAGCGATTGTGACCAATTGCCATATGGCCGGCCATGGCGTCCATCTCAGCTGTATCAGCGTTAAAATTATCACCAACATGACCAAAACCGCGCAATGCATTCAAACTTGTGCCATTAAAGCTAACCATGCCTGTGGCTTCTTGCCCGCGATGTTGCAACGCATGAAGGCCAAGTGCGGTAAGGTGGTGGGCACTATTATCAGAGGTAAAGACCCCAAAGACGGCACATTCTTCGTTAAATTGGTCTTCATTAAAGGCAGACATTGGCTGAGGGCACTTTCATTCGTCACTATGGGTTTAATGCGTTTTGGCTAATTTTGCTCATCACTTAGCAGATTAAGCGCATCTTCTGTGAGGTTTTTTTGGTCTCCAACACTTTCAAGACCATTTTCGATAAATTTTGGACTGGTCGGCGTCAGTGCTTCAATGTCTGCTTCGCCCAATCCTGCTTGTAATTGTTCTGATAAATCTTCTGGTAATATCGGGGTTATGATACCGCCTAGGGCGCGGATAACATTGGCTGATTGTGACTCGGTGAAAATCTTTGGCATATTCTTTTCACCACCAAGGCCGATTAAGACGCCTATATAAATCGCGGTCACCATAAAGACACCGCGCACAAATCCGAAAATCACACCAAGCCATCTATCAAGAGAGCCAAGCCCTGCCTTTTTCAGACCTGGCGAGATCAGGCTTGCAATTACAAACCACACAATAACCGTAATGATAAAAGGAATTGTCCAGGCTATGCCAGAGACCAAATCTTCATTTGGTACAATCGATGAGATAGGCTCTTCGAGTAAAGGGCCTGTCAGGCGCGCCAATAACACAGCCAAAGCCCAGCCAAGCAAGCCAAGAGCTTCGCGTGTCATCCCGCGTAATGTGGATAATACAGCTGAGATAGCCAAAATGACTAAAATGGCATAATCAATAAAATTTAAACTAGAAAAATCCATAATAATCGTAACCGTTCTTGTGAGGCGCTAGCGCTTTTGCCGTTAAGGGGTGAGCTTAAAGGCGTGATAAGACAGGTTCATCCTTTATGCTAGGTCTACTCCAGACCACCTAATGTTTCAATCAATTGTGCTAAATTTTCGATATGTTGGACAGCTAACCCTTTTGGAGCGGCTGATTTTTTTCGTGGCTTTGGCATCATGGCTCTATCAAAGCCCAATTTTTGTGCTTCTTTCAAGCGTGATTCTGCCTGTGCGACCTGACGCAATTCGCCTGATAGTGCGACCTCACCAAAAAAGACACATCTCTCAGGTAGTGCCAAGCCTGTGACAGAGCTTATCAGTGCCGCCGCCACCGCCATATCAGCGGCAGGCTCACCAATCTTAAGACCGCCTGCCACATTCAAAAAGATATCCCGCCCTGATAAGGGCACACCACATCGTGCTTCAAGGACTGCGGTTAACATCGCAAGGCGCGAGCTGTCCCAGCCGACGACATTGCGCCGCGGTGAAGCAAGAGAAGAGGGCGCAACAAGCGCTTCAATTTCAACAAGCATCGGGCGTGAGCCTTCAAGGCCAGCAAAGACAGCCGCTCCTGCGACATTTTCCCTGCGATCAGCCAAAAATAGCTCAGACGGGTTTGCCACCTCAGCAAGACCAAGCTCAGTCATTTCAAAGACGCCAATCTCATCTGTTGGGCCGAAACGGTTTTTAACGCCGCGCAAAATGCGGAAATGATGGCTTCTATCACCTTCAAAATAGAGCACGCAATCAACCATATGCTCTAACACGCGCGGGCCTGCAATCGCTCCTTCTTTCGTCACATGACCGACAAAGAATACAGCTGCCCCGCATGATTTTGCCGCATGCGTTAATTCTTGTGCCGCGGCTCTGACTTGGCTGACAGTGCCGGGGGCGGAATCTAAGACAGGCAGATACATGGTTTGGATAGAATCAATTACCACCACATCAAAGCCATCACTTCCTGATAAAGATGCGGCAATATCAGCGGCATTCGTTGCCGTCGCAAGCTGAAGCGGGGCAGAAGATAGTTGCAATCTTTGCGCACGCATCCGCACTTGTTCAGCAGATTCCTCACCAGAGAAATAGGCTGTTTTTAGGCCATTTTGGGCAAAGCGACATAACAGCTGAAGCAAGAGGGTGGATTTACCAATCCCAGGATCGCCGCCAATTAAGATAGCAGAGCCTGGAACAACGCCGCCGCCAATCACCCTATCAAGCTCATCAATATGAGAGCGGTGACGTGTTAAAGGCGGCTGATCAGCAGGCACTTCAAGGCTTTCTAGCTTGATGCGTCTGCCAACCGCCTTTTTTCCCGGTGCAGATAGGGCAGGGGCGGTTTCTTCACTCAAGCTATTCCATTCGCCGCACGCATCGCATTTGCCTGCCCATTTTGGTGAATGCGCCCCACAGGCAGAACAGACATAACTCGTAGAAGATTTTGCCATTATGATTGCGCCTCTTTGTTAATGGCATTTGTCAGA
Organism: Alphaproteobacteria bacterium; assembly: GCA_011525265.1. GTDB lineage: Bacteria > Pseudomonadota > Alphaproteobacteria > Puniceispirillales > Puniceispirillaceae > UBA685. The sequence continues at coordinate 4,133 of WTHV01000009.1, forward strand.
GGCCCTTGGGCTTTGCCATGCACAAATTGGTCAACTTCTGGAATGCCCGTATCATCCATCTCAGCCACAGGGCCACACCAGATCACCACCCCTTGATGTATCATCGCGACCTTATCAGCGATACGCCGCACGGAGGCCATATCATGGCTGATGGTAATAGCCGTCGCGCCAAGTCGTTTTACGGAATCTTTAATCAAATTATCAATAACCCCGCCTGTAATTGGGTCAAGGCCAGAGGTTGGCTCATCAAATAACAGGATTTCAGGCTTATCAGCAATGGCACGCGCCAAGGCCACACGCTTTTGCATACCGCCTGATAATTCAGCGGGATATTGGTCAATCACATGAGCGCCAAGGCCAAGCTGTGCCACAATATCAGTGGCGATTTTGCGCGCCTCTTCTTTGGTCATTTTCACCTTTTGGCGCAAACGGAATGTGATATTTTCCCATATGGGTAAACTGTCAAAAAGCGCACCAAACTGAAAGGTCATCCCAAAGCGATGCAGCATATCCTCGCGTGCTTTGCGCGATTGTCCCACCGTATCAATCCCGTCAATCATGATCGTGCCACCATCAGGGCTGACAAGGCCAAGCAGGCATTTTAAGGTCACTGATTTACCGCAGCCAGATGTGCCGATTATGACCAAAGATTCTTGCTCTGCCACCTCTAGTGAGACGCCTTTCAAGACCGCTTTGCCAGAGAAGGACTTTTGCAAATTGTCGATTTTAATCTTGGCTGTCATCTGATTACACCCCAAAGAACAAGGCTGTGACGATGTAATTGGCAATCAAAATAAAGATGGAAGACGAGACCACCGCATTTGTTGTCGCAAGGCCAACACCTTCTGCGCCTCTTCCAGAATGATAACCATGATAACACCCCATCAGCGCAATCAAAAAGCCAAAGACAGCCGCTTTGATAACACCAAGCATCACATCTGATATTTCTAAGAACTGCAATGTACGACTAAGATACAAAGAGGCGTTAAAGCCAAGGCGATATACCCCGACTATATAACCGCCAAATACCCCAATAATATCACCAATAATGACAAGAAATGGCAGACAAATTGTGCCTGCAAGCAAGCGCGGTGCCACAAGATATTGCATAGGCCTTGTTGATAATGTGTCTAGCGCGTCAATTTGATCTGTGACACGCATCGTGCCAATTTCAGCTGCCATTGATGCCCCAATGCGCCCTGCCACCATCAAGCCAGCTAGGACAGGGCCAAGCTCTCTTGTGACCGATAAGACAACTACCGTTGCCACCGTATCTTCAGCGGAAAACCGCGCAAATCCTGTATAGGATTGCAAGGCTAAAACCATGCCTGAAAACAGAGTCGTCAGGCCAACCACTGGTAAGGAATAATAGCCAATATCAATGATTTGGCGTCCAATTTGGCGTCCATAATAAGGCGGCTGTAATGTCCAACGCACAGCTGAGGCTGTAAAAAATGCGATACGTCCAAAGCTGGCAAGAAATTGGAAAGCGGCTTGACCAATTTGTCTTAAAAAGCTGAGCTTCATGCGCTATGTCCTCTTACCATTTTGGGTCATCATCTGATTATAGATTGTGAGCATTTACGATACCGCCTTATCATAAAGCCGTAAGAGCCGCTCGCCAAGTATTGTCATAATCTCATAGCTGATTGTGCCTGTCTTTTCAGCTAAATCAGTGGCGCTGAACGTGCTATCTAAGAGAATGGCTGTTGAGAGATTATCTAATTCATCGCTTGGGATGGCTGAAATATCTGCCACGCAAGAATCCATAGAGATACGACCAACAAGCGGACAGCTATAGCCCGCAATGCGTAACGATAGATGGTCCTTATAATGGCGCAATAAACCATCAGCATAGCCAATCCCAAGAGTCGCAAGGCGCATTGCATGAGGGGCAATAAAGCTTGCACCATAACCAACGCTGTCTCCTTTTTGAATATCGCGTATTTGCAAAATATCAGCGCTCAGCGTGAATGTGTTACGCAAGCCTGCAATTGGCTTGCCAGGTGAGAGGCCATAAAGGGCAAGGCCGGGGCGAACAGCATCGAAATGATAGGGCGCATCCATTAGAACACCGCCAGAATTGGCAAGGCTCCGTGGCCATGAGGTGTTTTCGGTTAATGCGGTAAATATCTTTAATTGCTTGCTATTTTGCGGTGAGGCAGGGTCATCTGCACTGGCAAGGTGCGACATCAGCATGATAATATCTAGCCCCTTATCCCATCCCTCATGTGCCTGAAGCGCTTGCCATGTCGTTGGCGCAAACCCAAGGCGTGCCATTGCGGTATCAATATGGATGATAACAGGCAGGGGCTTATTTGTTTGTGTGGCAATGGCTTTGGCACGTGCAAGCTGTGCCTCATCATTTAGCACAGCAATAAGCGGATAGCGGATAAAGGCCTCTTCTTGGCCTTTGGCAATGCCATCAAAGACAATGATACGGGCATCTGTGATATGTTGCGCTGCAAAGCCTTCATAAAGAGCAATCGCCTCGCTTAAACGCGCTGCATAGAAATCACGGCACCCTTCTTGATAAAGGGCAAGGCTGACAGGTATCATCCCAAGCCCATAGGCATTCGCTTTGATCGTCGCGCCTGTGCGGCAATCAGAAGCTGATAAGCCATCTAATAGGCGCCAATTATGACGAATAGCTGCAAGGTCAACCGAAAGAGTCGCGCTATGTGTGGTGAAATCTGACATAAGGACAAGGCAGCCTTCAGAAAAAATACGTTACGCTATTTTACGGCCTTAGAAATCCTGTGGCAATTGCTCATCAAGGGCTAAATCACCAAATTTTGTAAAGCGTGCTTCAAAGGCAACATTCACAACACCAACAGGGCCATGACGTTGCTTGGCAATAATGACTTCAGCCTTTCCGTTGGTGCGCTCAAGGCGCTCGCGCCATCTATCATAGCGTTCATTGAATTTCTCGGTGGTCTCTGATTCTTTTTGCTCAGGCTCACCCTTGCTGAGATAATATTCCTCACGATACACAAACAGAACGACATCAGCATCCTGCTCAATCGAACCAGATTCGCGCAAATCAGACAGGTTAGGGCGTTTATCATCACGCTGTTCCACCGCACGAGATAGCTGAGATAGCGCAATCACAGGCACATCAAGCTCTTTGGCAAGGTTTTTTAAGCTTCTGGAAATATTAGAGATTTCCTGCACGCGGTTTTCAGCGCGCACACCAATTTGGGCGCTGAGCAGCTGAAGGTAATCAACCACGATCAAGCCAAGTCCATGTGTACGTTTCAAGCGTCTTGCACGGCTGGCAACCTGCGAAATAGACAGGCCAGGTGTATCATCAATAAAGAATTTCGCATCTGATATGCGGGTGCTGGCATCTACAAGCTGGGCAAATTCGTTTTTCTTTAATCGCCCACGGCGAATAGCATCTGAATCCAATTCGGCGGCTTCTGCTAGAATACGTGTGCCAAGCTGTTCTGCTGACATCTCAAGAGAGAAGAAAGCCACAGGCACTGATTGTTCACCTGTGCGTGTTGTGGTGGCGGCATGGAAGGCAATATTGGTGGCAAGCGCTGTCTTGCCCATGCCAGGGCGCCCCGCAAGGATAAGCAAATCAGAGCGGTGAAGGCCGCCCATCAATTTGTTCAAATCTGTCAGCCCTGTGCTGACCCCCGATAAATGCCCATCACTATTGGCCGCTAATTGTGCCATCTCAATTGCGCCAGTTAGCACAGATTCAAAGCCGCGCAATCCCGTATCAACCGTATCGTTCTCAGCGAGGTTAAACAGGTATTGTTCAGCTTTTTCAAGCTGTTGCGTTGCTGGCTGATCCATATCAGGTCGTGCGGCTTCATGGGCAATTTGGTCTGCGATTTTAATCAACGAACGGCGCAAATAATTTTCATAGATAATGCCGCCATAATCATTGGCCTCAGATACGGAAATCACACCATCGACTAAATCATTCAGATATTGTTCAGGGTCTTCCTCACCAAAAGACGCATCACCATCAAAAAAGGCACGCAATGTCACAGGGTTGGCAAGCTGACCTCTGCCAATAAGACGCATGGCCGCGTCATAAATTTTGCCATGTACAGGGTCATAGAAATAATCTGCCAATAGCAAATCTGAAAATGTGTCTGTGATAGAATTATCAAGCAAAATAGCACCAAGCAGATTTTGCTCTGCTTGCAGGTTATTTGGTAATTCACGGCCTGCCGCATTGGCAAGCTGGATAACAGATGATGATTGTGCGCTCGGATTTTCCATGTATGTCAGTCTAGCTGATTATCAAATAAAGGGTATCTGTGATTTATGGGGATAATGGGGACAAAATAAAAAAAAGGCTAGCCCATAACAGGCTAGCCTTTTCAAATAATAGTGCTTTTGAAGAAAAGCCTACTCTGCAGAGGCGCTTTCTTCTGCCTCTTCCGCAGCGGCTTCTTCAGCTGGAGCTTCTTCAGCAGGTGCTTCTTCAGCCACAGCCGCTTCAACAGCTGGTGCAACATCTTCATCGTCCAAATCAGATGCGATAACAGCCTTACCACTCTTCAACTGTGTTTCTGCTTCTTCCAAAGAACGGGCAATGTTCAATGTGATTGAAACAGTCACTTCAGCGTGAAGGTTTACGCGCATATCAATAAGGCCAAGTGTCTTGATTGCCTTATCCATAACGATTTGGCGACGGTCAACATTGTGACCTGCTTCTTCAAGTGCTGTAGCGATATCTCTTGCGTTAACTGAACCAAATAGCTGGCCCATTTCTGAAGCGGCTCTTACGATTGATACAGCAACACCTTCAAGGTTTTTCGCTAGTGCAAGGGCTTCGCCTTTTGCGGCATCATTGCGGGCAACCAATTCAGCTTTTTCAGCTTCATATTTTGCCATATTGGCTTTGTTGGCGCGCAATGCTTTACCGCGTGGCAAAAGGAAGTTACGTGCGTAACCAGGCTTCACAGTGACAACGTCACCCATGTGGCCAAGCTTTTCAACGCGTTCTAATAGAATAATTTGCATTCTTTTTCTCCGTCTTTTCTCTTGGCTTCAACCTACATATCCACATATGGCATCAAGGCAAGGAAACGTGCACGCTTGATAGCTGTTGAAAGCTCGCGTTGCTTCTTTGCTGATACTGCAGAAATGCGTGACGGTACAATTTTCCCGCGCTCTGATGTGAAACGACCAAGTAGCTTGGTGTCTTTATAATCAATCTTTGGCGCATTTGGGCCAGAGAATGGGCATGATTTGCGACGACGGCCAAATGGACGACGAACAGCGCTACGTGTAATTTCTAGCTGAGTCATTTATGCCTCCTCTGAAGTTTTTTCTGCGCCAGCATTATCGGCGTTGTTGTAACGAGACCCGCGCTCACTGCGCTCTGATTTTGCCTGCATCATGATTGATGGCTCTTCAGATACTTCTTCGATGCGGATGTTCATGAAACGAAGAATATCTTCATTCAAACCCATGATACGCTCATATTCAGCCAATGTGGCATTGTCTGATTCAATGTTAAGCATAACATAGTGGCCTTTGCGGTTCTTCTTGATCCGGTAGGCAAGGCTACGTAGGCCCCAATATTCTTTTTTCTTGATGCTGCCGCCACCATTAGTGATGATGGCTGAAAACTCATCAACGAGTGCCTCTACCTGTGATGTAGAGATATCTTGACGTGCAATTAGCACGCTTTCGTAAAGACGCATATCGCTCTCTCCTTCTGGTTTTTCATAACGCTAGATACAATGCTGTATCCGATGAATTAGCCGGCAGGATAGACCTGGCCAGCAAGGATGTTATGTAAGACATGAAAACATAGTTCTTCATGCGTGCCGCATCATTAGACAAGTTCTTGCAGATAATCAAGCCTTTTTGCGCGATGCGGCGTGAATAGGGGCTCAAAATTTCAGCAAAGCACTTCTGGCCATTGTTAAGACTTGCCCCTCAGGGCTCTGACATGTCATTAAGACAGAGGAAGTGCCGAAATCTGTCAGTAACATATATGATGGCATTTCATCTTTTAGGGTTTTTATAGTTTCTTTGGGGGATAACATGACCAAAACAGCCTTTTTATTTCCAGGACAAGGCTCGCAAGTGCCCGGTATGGCGGTACAATTAGCAAAAGCATCACAAGCGGCACGTGATGTGCTTGCCCAAGTTGATGACGCGCTTGGTCAGAATTTATCTGCTCTAATGGCAGACGGTCCAGCCGATGAGTTAACCCTTACCGCCAATGCCCAACCAGCTTTATTTGCAAGCTCATTAGCCGTCGTAGCGGCAATCACAGAACATAGCGGCAAACAGCTTGCCGATTTTGGTGATTTGGTTGCAGGGCATTCTTTAGGGGAATATTCAGCGCTATCTGCGGCAGGTGTGTTTGATGTGCCAACGGGTGCCAAATTACTGCGCATTAGAGGCGAGGCAATGCAAGCCGCTGTACCAGTCGGTGAAGGGGCTATGGCAGCGCTTATCGGTGCTGATATTGAACTTGCTGATAAGGTTGTGGAAAAAGCGCTATCATCTGGGGCAGTTCAAATCGCCAATGATAATGCGCCAGGACAGGTTGTTCTTTCAGGCTCATTGGCCGGCGTGCAAGCAGCTATGGCGATTGCCCAAGAAGAGGGCTTGCGCCGCGTTGTGCAATTGCCAGTAAGTGCGCCTTTTCATTCTGAATTGATGCAACCTGCCGCTACAGCAATGGCACAGGCACTTGGTTCTACAATATTTAACAGCCCAAGCTTGCCTGTACTTTGTAACGTAACAGCAGGGCTTGAATCAGCTCCTGATGCTTTGCGTGATAATCTCATCAGCCAAGTCACTGGCCGCGTTAGATGGCGTGAAACACTCGAAGCGATGGCAGCTGATGGGGTGACACGTTTTATTGAACTTGGTACAGGTAAGGTATTGAGCGGTTTGGTAAAGCGCACATTAAAAGACGTGGAAATCATCTCTGTTGAAACGCTTGAAGATATCCAAGCACAGTTTTAACATCTGACAAAAAGACGACGATAAGGAACGTATAAATGTTTAACCTGACAGGAAAGACAGCGCTGATCACTGGCGCAAGTGGTGGTATTGGGGCAGAAATTGCCAAAGCGCTTCATGCACAAGGCGCAGATGTGGTGCTTCATGGCACGCGCCAAGCAAAATTAGACGAACTTGCCGCCCAATTGGGTGAGCGCGCTCATGTCGTGACTGCTAACCTTTCAGATCGTGCAGATGTTGAAGGTCTTTTTGCAAAGGCATGTGAATTTACAGGTGCTGTAAACATCCTTGTGAATAATGCCGGCATTACGAGAGATAATCTTGCCATGCGTATGAAGGATGAAGAATGGGATGATGTGTTATCAGTCAATATGACAGCGACAATGATTTTATGTCGTTCTGCCTTGCGCTCTATGATGAAGGCACGTTGGGGACGCATTATCTCTGTGTCGTCTATCGTGGGCGTAACGGGTAATGCGGGTCAGACAAATTATGCCGCCTCAAAAGCAGGCATGATTGGCTATTCAAAATCACTTGCCGCAGAAGTGGCAAGCCGCGGTATCACTGTAAATGTTGTGGCACCTGGTTTCATTGAAACGCCAATGACAGATGTCTTGCCAGATGAACAAAAAGCAAAATTATTAACAAATGTGCCTGCTGGCCGTCTTGGTCAGGGGGGAGAAATTGCCGCTGCCGTTGCTTATTTGGCAAGTGAAGAGGCAGGCTATACCACCGGTGCCACAATGCACGTAAATGGCGGGATGGCAATGATTTAACACATTCACGAATAGGTAAGAGTGCAACACAGACGCTTACCGCTTTGTGGAATGGGACGCCGGCGGTGGGTTATTTTTCAAAAAAGTCTAGCCTAGCCAAAACAAATATGTTATTCGGCTTCCCAAATATCAAATTAATGGGCATTTGTCCTGTACCGTAGAACCTTAAGGGGGTCATTATGAGCGATATTGCAGAACGCGTAAAAAACATTGTTGTTGAGCATCTTGGTGTAGACGCTGATAAAGTTGTTGAAGGTGCATCTTTTATCGACGATTTGGGCGCTGACAGCCTTGATACAGTTGAGCTAGTGATGGCTTTTGAAGAAGAGTTTGGTTGTGATATTCCAGACGATGCTGCTGAAAAAATCATGACAGTAAAAGACGCTGTAGACTTCCTTGAAGGCGCTGCATCTTAAAGTTAGGTGATAACTAACTGCAAAGATTTGACGGTCCTGTCGTATCGGTTATAATCGTTCGGCAGGGCCGTTTTTTTTACATCTTAAATAAATTCGACTCATCTTTTTGAACGATAGGACAGCATTATGAGACGCGTTGTTATTACTGGTATGGGTATGGTAACTCCTCTTGGTTTTGGGGTGGAACATAATTGGAAGAGCATCTTAGACGGAAAATCAGGCATTGGGCCGATTGACGGGTTTGATGTATCTGATATCTCATGCCGTATTGCTGGCCAAGTCCCAACAGGTGATGAAGAAGGCGCGCTGGATATGGATGAACATATCCTGCCAAAAGAACAGCGTAAGCTTGATAAATTTATCCAATTTGGTCTCGTTGCCGCACAAGAAGCGGTTGCCGATTCAGGCTGGGTTGCTGAGACAGATGAAGAGAAAGAACGCACAGGCGTCATGATTGGCTCTGGTATCGGTGGCTTACAAACTATCGTTGAAACAAGCAATTTGATGAATGAGAAAGGGCCAAAACGTATTAGCCCGTTTTTCATCCCCTCTGCTTTGATTAATCTGATTTCTGGTCATGTCTCTATTAAATATGGTTTTAAAGGCCCGAACCATGCGGTTGTGACTGCTTGTTCGACAGGCGCACACGCTATTGGTGATGCCAGCCGCCTTATCATGTTTGGCGATGCTGATGTTATGGTTGCAGGCGGGGCAGAAGCGGCTATCTGCCGTTTGGGTGTCGCAGGCTTTGCGGCCGCAAGAGCGTTATCATCTGGTTATAATGATGATCCGCAATCAGGCTCACGCCCGTGGGATAAAGGTCGTGATGGCTTTGTGATGGGCGAGGGCGCTGGTGTGCTTGTCCTAGAAGAATATGAACATGCGAAAGCACGTGGTGCCAAGATTTATGGTGAAGTTAAAGGCTATGGCCTATCTGGTGATGCTCATCATATCACTGCACCGGCAGAAGATGGCAATGGCGGTTATCGTGCCATGCAATCAGCTTTGCGCAATGCGGGGCTTGAAGCATCTGATATCGATTATATTAATGCCCATGGCACATCAACACCTTTGGGTGATTTGATCGAGGCAGGCGCAGTGCGTCGCCTTCTTGGTGATGCGATTGATAAGGTTTCTATGTCATCAACAAAATCTGCTACAGGCCATTTACTTGGCGCGGCGGGGGCGATTGAGGCCATTTATACCACATTGGCGATTCAAACAGGTGATTTGCCACCAACCTTGAATTTGAATGATCCAGAGGATGAGATGGCAGGGTTTGATCTTGTGCCATTGAAAACAAAGAACAAAAAAGTGCGTTATGCCATGTCAAACAGCTTTGGCTTTGGTGGCACAAATGCCTCATTGATTTTGGGTGATGTGGATGCATGATAAAAGGACTATCTAGCCTTTTTATACGCTCCTTTATTTTCTTAAGCCTTCTGGCAATTCTGTCAGCCTCTGGCGCGTTTTTGTTGTTTAACCATCTCTGGCATAAACCGCTCAGCCATAATGAAGATCAGCTGATAGATATTGCCAAAGGCACGAATCATATCCAACTTGCCAAACAGTTAAGCCGTGAGGGCTATGTGCCATCACCATGGTATTATACCGCTTTTCGATTTGGCTTTTCGATTGTGGAACAAGAAAGCTTTACCCCAAAGGCTGGTGAGTTTTTAGTGCCGGCACGTGCGAGTATAGCAGACCTATTTGCCATCATTGATAAAGGCATCTCTCATCAGCACCGCCTTGCTGTCATTGAAGGGGTAAGTGCGCGTGATGTTGTGATAATGCTCAATAAGGACAAGCGGATGACAGGGGCTATTCTTCGTATTCCGCAAGAAGGCACATTGGCGCCTGATACCTATTTCTTTGTCAAAGGCACCAATCGCGCTGATATGATTGCACGAATGCAAGCCCGCCAAGAGTTAATTCTTGCAGAAGAATGGGCAAATAGGGGGGCAAATGCCAGCTATGATACGCCTGAAGAGGCGCTTATCATGGCCTCAATCATTGAAAAAGAAAGTGGCCTTGCCCAAGAACAGCCCCTTGTTGCCTCTGTATTTTTAAACCGTATTGCCGAAAATATGCGCCTTCAATCAGATGCTACGGTTTTATATGGTATCATCGAAGAGGAAGGCGCCCATCGCCAAGTTTTGAAGTCAGATTTGGAAAAAGACAGCCCTTGGAACACCTATCGGCGTAAGGGCTATCCTGCTAGTGCGATAGGAAACCCCTCTCGTGGTGCGATAAAAGCGGCCTTGAACCCGATGCCCTCACAGTATTTTTATTTTGTTGCAGATGGACAAGGCGGGCATAAATTTGCCAAAACATATCAAGAGCATAAAAAGAATGTACGCGCCTATCGAAGAGCGCTAGCTAATCAAAAGCAAGAATAGTGAGGCATCAGATGTCAGACACAATCATCCAAAGACGCGGCTTGATGCTCGTCCTATCATCACCATCTGGGGCAGGTAAATCATCTATTTCGCGCGAATTATTGGCCTCAGAAGATGATTTGACTCTCTCTGTCTCTGCCACAACAAGACAAAGACGCCCTGGTGAGACAGATGGAAAAGATTACCATTTTACCGATCTTACAAGCTTTCAGATTGGCATTAATCAGGGTGAGTTTTTAGAATATGCCAAAGTGTTTGATAATTATTACGGCACACCGCGTGCCCTTGTTGAAGAAAAGCTAGCAGCAGGTAAGGATGTGCTGTTTGATATTGACTGGCAAGGTACACAGCAATTGGCTGAGATTATGCCAGAGGATTTGGTGAAGATTTTCATCTTGCCGCCATCAGTCTCAGAGCTTGAAAAGCGCCTGCTAAGCCGCGCACAAGACACAGCAGAGGTGGTTGCAGGGCGCATGGCCAAAGCCGCTGATGAAATGTCTCATTATCCAGAATATGACTATATCATCGTGAATTATGATTTGCCTAAATCCGTTGCGCAGGTTCAAGCTATCCTGCATGCAGAGCGCCTAAAGCGTAATCGTCAAATTGGCCTGTCTGAATTTGTCAAACAGCTGCGTGATACCAAATATTAAGCTTGTCAGGGTCTAGTGAATCTGACCTTCAAGATGGCGGGCAAGGGCGCAAAACCCCTCAATTTCAAGGTCTTGAGGGCGCATTGTA
>WTHV01000147.1 GCA_011525265.1 Alphaproteobacteria bacterium
GTACAAGATTATATCACGGATAAACAGCGTGAATTACCAACAAATCTCACGCTTATTCAGCATGATGTCGCAGCGATTCTTATCTCAGAGCGCATTAACTTAATGATTGAAAATGGCCTTGGCGGTTTGTTGATTGTGATGGGCGTGTTATTTGCCTTCCTATCGGGACGTGTGGCTTTTTGGGTGGCCGCAGGTATCCCTGTGGCCTTTTTGGCCACATTCTCTGTGATGCTTATCTCTGGGCAATCGATTAATATGATCTCACTGTTTGGCCTTATCATGGCTCTTGGGATTGTGGTTGATGATGCGATCGTCATTGGTGAGCATGCTGAATATTTGCGTCAAAAGCGTAATTTGCCAATTGCTGATGCGTCTGTCTTGGCTGCAAAACGTATGGGGCCGCCTGTTATTTCTGCCATGTTGACAACAGTCGCAGCCTTTTTGCCACTGTTTATGGTGAAAGGGATTATCGGGGTGATTATTGGGGCTATCCCTGCTGTGGTTTGTGCAGTGCTTGTGGCATCTTTGCTTGAATGTTTCTTTATCTTGCCTGCCCACCTTGCCCATTATGGCGCGGCAAAAACATCTGAGCCTTCATGGTTTAGAAAGACCTTTGATGGCGGCTTTAATTATTTCAAAGACCGCATTTTCTATCAAATTGTCAAAGCCTCTTATCGTTTCCGCTATGTGACTTTTGCCTTTGCGTTTGGTTTGCTTATCTTTGCTGTTGGTATGATGGCAGGCGGGCGCGTTAATTTCGTCTTTTTCTCTGCGCCTGAGGCCGACCGTGTGTTTGCCAATGTCACAATGGCGTCTGGTTCAACAAGAACACAGACATTAACCATGCTAGAAGAGGTCGAAAGAGCGCTTGATAAGGTGGAATCTGACCTGACGCAAAATGATGAAGAGTTGGTTCGTTTTGCCTATTCAAAGATTGGTGGCACTTTCACAGCAGACCCCGGCACGCCATCTGGTGGCTCGAACGAATTGCTTGCTGGTATGGTCATAGAGCTGATTACCGCTGACAAACGTGCGGTGCGTGTTGATGAATTTGTTGAGGCTTTGCGTCAAGAGATTAAACCAATGCCAAGTCTAGAGCGGATATTGGTGCGTGCGCCAACAGGGGGGCCTCCGGGGCGTGAATTTGATTTGCGTCTTATGGGCGATGATCTAGAGCTATTGAAATTGTCAGCCCTAGAGATTGCGCAGAAAGTGGATGCTATCCCTGGTACAACTGATATTGATGAAAATCTGGATTATGGTGCTGAAGAACGCATTATCCGCCTCACCTCATTTGGCAGATCGCTTGGTTTTACTGTCAGCTCTGTCGGCAGTCAGGTGCGTGCGGCGCTTGATGGCTCTGTGGTAAAGCGCTTCCCACGCGGTGATGAAGAAGTAACGGTGCGCTTATCTTTGCCACGCTCTGAGGTGGCGACTGATTCTCTTGGCGCATTGCGCTTAATCACACCGCAAGGCACCTATGTAGACCTTGCTGATGTGGCAACGGTTGAGCCGCGTCTTGGCTTTAATGTTGTGCGTCGTCAAGATGGCTTCCGCGAGGTCGCTATCCAAGGTGATTTGGATGATAAGGTGATTAATACCACACAGGCCAAAGAGGCTATTTTGGCAAATGGCCTTGATGAGGATGTTACGTCAAAGGGTTTACGCTATCGTTTTGATGGGCGTGATCAAGAACAAGGGGAAGCCTTTGCGGATATGTCAACAGGTGGCACATTGGCTTTGATATGCATCTATGTGATTTTGGCATGGGTATTCTCTAGCTGGTCACGTCCTTTTGCTGTGATGATTATGATACCATTTGGTCTCATTGGGGCTGTGGTTGGGCATTATGTGATGGGCTTATCGATGAATATCCTATCAATGTTTGCGCTTGTGGCTTTGTCTGGGATTGTCGTCAATAATTCGATTATTCTGGTTTCCACCATTAACCGAAGGCTTGAAGAGTTAAATGGTGATTTTGAAACGGCGGTAATTTCAGGGGCTGTTGACAGGCTACGCCCTGTGCTTTTGACGTCAATGACAACCATTGGTGGGCTTTCAACATTAATGTTTGAGACCTCATTACAAGCACAATTCTTGATCCCCATGGCAACAACTTTGGTCTTTGGGCTAGCCGTGACAACTGCTTTGGTGTTATTCCTTGTACCAGCAACATTGGGCATTGGCCGCGATATTGGGGAGATGACAAGACTCCTTGTCTCACCTGTCGCGCGGCTATTCCAGAGAAGCTAGGCATTATCAGTTGTGGGCGCGTTCTTGTGAGGGCGCAACCTGCTATCTGATAGGTATCACAGGGGTATGAATATGGCTGGTAGGACAAGATCAACAAGAGGCAAAGGCGGCTCTGGCGAGAAGGGCAGCTCTGGGCGTTCTTATCGTGGTCATGCTGGCTTGACGCAAACGCCGCGTAATATGCGCCGGCGCAAAGCCTCTTCAAATCGGTGGATTGAACGCCAGCTTAATGATCCGTATGTTCAGGAAACGCATAAGCGTGGCTTGCGTTCGCGTGCGGCGATTAAGCTTGAGCAAATTGAAGATCGTTACCCTTTCCTTGTGCCACATATGCGGGTTGTTGATTTAGGCTGTGCGCCGGGGGGCTGGTTGCAGGTTGTCTCTGAGCGTATCAAGCTAAATAAGGGGCAGGGCGCACTGGTTGGTATTGATTTGCTTGAAACAGACCCTATCGGCGGTGCCCAAATTTTGGTTGGTGATATCACAGAGCCAGAGATGCTTGATGCGGTGTTTAACGCAATTGACGGCAAGGCAGATGCGGTTCTCTCCGATATGGCGGCGGCGACAACAGGCCACCGTGCCACAGACCATCTTCGCACCATGGGCTTGCTAGAATTGGCACTTGATTTTGCCATTGGTATTTTAAATCCAGGCGGTACATTCTTGGCAAAGGCGTTTCGTGGTGGTGCTGAAAAATCCTTAATGGATTTGCTTCATAAACATTTTGAAAAAGTGCGCCATATTAAGCCGCCAGCTAGCCGTGCTGAGTCGGTGGAAACCTATTTGCTGGCGACAGGCTTTAAAGGATTATCTGAAACAGGTGATGATGCCTAATTTGGGGGCATTTTTACGCGCATTATCTCTTTCGTGCGATTAGGTAAAATCATCTCTGGTTTTTTAATGCTTTTGATAGTATAAGGCAGTGCCAACTGTAGATTTTTTTACCAGCACGCTATTTGGTGCCGTGCTAGAAAGGCAGTGGCATTATGTCTGTTCCAGCAAATCCTTCTTCACAAGTTCCCTCTCATGGTGCGCGTATTCGTGATGCCTTAACCTTTGATGATGTGTTGCTTGCACCTGCGCATTCTGAAATTTTGCCAGCCAATACGGATATCACAGGACAGCTGACACGTAATATCTCATTGAAATTACCGCTTATTTCTGCCGCTATGGATACGGTCACAGAACATCGTCTTGCGATTGCTATGGCACAGCTTGGCGGTATTGGGGTCGTGCATAAGAATTTTTCTATCGAAGGCCAAGCAGCAGAAGTTGCTGCGGTAAAACGCTATGAGGCAGGCATGGTGGTCAACCCTGTGACAATTATGCCAAATGCACGTCTTGGTGATGCGCTAGATGTGATGAGCGCGAATAACATCAGCGGTGTACCAGTGGTTGATGAAAATAACCGACTGGTCGGTATTTTAACAAATCGTGATGTGCGCTTTGCCCGTGACCATGAGCTGACGGTCGAAGAATTAATGACCAAGGATGTGGTGACAATCGAGGCTGACGCTTCTGCTGGTACAGCACGCAAATTATTACATGAACATCGTATCGAAAAGCTTGTGGTTGTTGATGAGGCCCATCGTTGCACAGGCCTGATTACGGTAAAAGATATTGAGAAATCACAAAATTTCCCGCTTGCCTCAAAAGATAGTGCAGGGCGTCTTTTGGTTGCGGCTGCGACAGGGGCAGGGCCAGATGGTATTGCCAGAGCAGAAGCCCTGATTGACGCAGGCGCTGATGTTATCGTTGTTGATACCGCCCACGGCCATTCTGAAGGTGTGCTATCAACGGTCTCAGCGGTGCGTAAATTATCCAATAATGTTGATATTATCGGCGGTAATGTTGCCACAGCAGATGGCGCAAAGGCCTTGATTGATGCTGGTGTGGATTGTGTGAAAGTGGGCATTGGCCCGGGGTCAATCTGCACAACCAGAATGGTTGCAGGTGTCGGTGTACCGCAATTAACCGCGATTATGGATGCTGCCTCTGTTGGTCATGCCCATAATGTGCCAGTGATTGCTGATGGCGGTATCAAATATTCAGGTGATTTAGCCAAGGCAATAGCCGCAGGTGCGAGCACAGCGATGGTTGGCTCATTATTGGCAGGCACAGATGAGACACCAGGTGAGGTCTATCTCTATCAAGGGCGCTCTTATAAGGCCTATCGCGGCATGGGCTCTTTGGGTGCTATGGCAAGAGGGTCAGCTGACCGTTATTTCCAAGATGAAGTCTCAACGCCCCTCAAAATGGTGCCAGAAGGCATTGAAGGCCAAGTGCCTTATAAAGGGCCAGTTGGGAATG
>WTHV01000030.1 GCA_011525265.1 Alphaproteobacteria bacterium
ACATATCATTGCGCAATTCCACATCAACGCCAGCTGACGGCTCATCTAGGAATAATAATTTCGGGCTATGGCTCAAAGCTTTGGCAATCATTACACGCCGTTTCATGCCGCCAGAAAGCGACATGTTTCGGCTATCGCGCTTGTCCCATAATGATAGGCGTTTTAGCGTTTTCTCAATATGCGCCTCATCAGGTGCAAGACCAAATAAGCCGCGTGATAAACGCACAGTGGTAATGACTTTCTCGAACGGCTCTAGCATGATTTCTTGGGGTACCAATGCGATTTGCCGACGTGCCTCAAGAGGCTGTTTGACCACATCATAGCCGCCCACTGTTATCGAGCCAGAGGTGATATTGGTTAGCCCACAAGTCGCCGATATCAGGCTTGTCTTGCCCGCACCATTTGGCCCCAATAAGGCAAGGATTTCGCCTTTGCGAACCTCAAGATTCACAGACTTAAGCGCCTCAAAACCATTGTCGTAGCTTTTCATCAAAGATGTAATTTTCAAAAGAGACATGAAATCACTTTCATTAAGTTATTATGGGCATCACGTTATTACAGGCATCGCATTATAAGGCGCATATCACTGCCATTTATCGCTGCCATAAATCACTGCCATGAATCATTGCGAGAAGAAGATAGTAGCCACACAGTGAAACAGACAATGGCAAATAGCATGATAGCGTAGCATTTGTAAGAAAGGCGAGATAGCGTTATTTTGGCCTATCAGAAATCAGTTCACCGCCAATGGCCCAATCTTCAGCCTCTAATTCAGTTATCATGACTTGAATAGAGGCCTGATTGCCGCCGCAAGTGGCGAGGAATTCAGCTGTCAATTTCTCTGCCAAAGCCCGTTTTTGTTCTTGCGTGCGCCCTTTGAGCATTTCTACACGGATAATCGGCATTTTAATCGCTCGCTATACCAGAGATTGATTTGACTTCCATGAAATCTTCAATGCCCCAAACACCACCTTCACGACCATTGCCAGAGGCTTTCATGCCACCAAAAGGTGCCATGCGACCACGTCCTTTGCCGTTAATCTCAACCATGCCTGAGCGCAAGCGACGTGCCACACGCTGACAGGTCTCAGGGTTTTGGCTTTGAATATAATTGGTGAGGCCATAAATCGTATCATTGGCGATTGCCACAGCTTCTTCTTCTGTCTCAAAAGGCAGAATAGATAGCACAGGGCCAAAAATTTCTTCACGCGCAATGGTCATATCATTATTGACGCCAGCAAAAACAGTCGGCTTAACAAAATAACCATCTTCAAGCCCCTCAGGCTTGCCAAGGCCGCCAGTGATAAGCTCTGCGCCTTCCTCAATCCCCTTGGCAATTAGGCTTTGGATTTTGTCATATTGCATAGCGCTTACAACAGGGCCAATATGGCGGCCATTTTTTTCTGCTAAATCAGGTTGCATCATCTCTGCAACAGCTTTGGCAGTGGCAACAGCCTCATCATAACGCTCAACGCTGACAAGCATACGTGTAGGCGCATTGCAAGACTGGCCTGTATTGTTAAAGCAGTGAATGGCACCGCGCTTCACAGCCTTTTCATCTGCATCACCAAAGATGATGTTCGCGCCTTTGCCCCCTAATTCAAGATGCACTCTTTTTAAGGTCTTAGCCGCATTTTCAGAAATAGCTTGCCCGGCTCTGGTTGAGCCTGTGAAAGAAATCATATCAATGTCTTGATGACCAGATAGCAGCGTGCCAATGCCAACCCCATCACCATGCACCATGTTAAACACGCCTGCTGGCGTACCAGCTTCATGCATGATTTTGGCAAAAATCTGTGAGGATAGCGGGGCAATTTCAGATGGTTTTAATACCATCGTACAACCTGCCAATAGGGCAGGTATGACTTTCAAAGTGACCTGATTCATTGGCCAATTCCACGGTGTGATAAGCCCAACAACACCGACTGGCTCATAGGCGATACGATCATGCGGCGCATGATCACCAAGGGGACGCACCATCTCAAAATCTTTGAACGCCATCAGGAAGTTTTCAATGTGATAACTGCCTGCGGTCACTTGTGAATTGGTGGCATAATCAATCGGCGCACCCATCTCAGCTGATATCGCCTCTGCCATGTCTTCTGCATGGGCGTTATAGGCTGATAAAATACGCTCAACAAGAGCAACACGCTCTTCTTTGGTTGATTGTGACCAGCTATCAAATGCCGCTTTGGCTGCCGCGATTGCCGCCTCACCATCTTGGGTGCTGCCAAGGGTGACTGTTGCACATGGCGTATCATGTGAGGGGTTCATCACATCTACGTTCGTGCCGTCCATTGATGATGTAAAAGCGCCATTAATATAAAATTCGCGTGTATCAGGTAGTGCCATTTTATTTTGCCTTTGATGAAGTCGTTACAAAACGAAAATAGGGTATGGGTCAGGAATTTCTAGACCATTTCCTCCTATCATACCTAAGACAGGCATTATAGTGAAAAATGCGCATTTAGACGGTTATCAGATAGCAGCTTTGAGACAAAAGAAATCTGTTGGCAACATAAGCTTGACATGGCCTCAAATCGGTTCATGATTTAAGGCTATCATCAGGGGCAAAAAAGCATCATAAAAGTTTATGCTCAAAAGGGTATGCTTTTGTGCTTTTGCCATTAAAACAAGCGCGCAAAATAATCCCGTTTTATCAAAATCGTCAGCACATAAAAAAAAGAGAGACAATCATGACAAAATCAGCCGCCAATTATCTTGAAGAAGCTAATGCTATTATCCCACGCCTCTCTGTAGAAGATGCGATGGCCAAACATGGTGATGATAATGTTGTGATTATTGATGTGCGCGATGGCAAAGCCATTGAAAATACTGGCACGATTGCAGGCGCGCTTCGTATCCCGCGTGGCTTTATCGAATTCGCCGCAGATGAAGCAACACCGCACCATAATGAGGCTCTTTCCAAAGATAAAGAGATTCTGCTTGTGTGTGCCGCAGGTGGTATGGCCGCTCTGACAGGGCGCACTCTCTCAGAGATGGGATATGAGAACGTCTATAATATTGGCGGTTTCGGTGATTGGAAAGACGCAGGTGGGCCAACAGAAGGCTAAGCCAGGAAGCGTTTTATCATGGTTAGGCGCACTTCACGTCGCAGACACTCACACACGCTAGATGACAGGCAAGGCAGCCAAAGCCTTGCATCACCCATAATCCAGTTACCGCGCCGTTCTCGGCAAAATCATATGGCGGCTGCACAGCCACTCAGTGAGGCGCAAATTGCTGAGATTGACCAGCGCTCAAAGAGGCTGATAGCCCATTACGGGCTTGAGGTCATGTGTCCTAATGCGCGCGCACTTTATCGTGCGGCAGGGGCAGAGGTTGATGATGCCACTGAAATGGTGCGCATTGATGAAGATTTGCTTACCAGCCTTATCAGTACCGCCCCCTCATCTTTTACCTTGCACAGCTATAATGAAGAAAAACAGATTATCATTGGCGGGAACCATATTAATTTTGGCATGGTCTCTGGCCCGCCAAATGTCCATGATAGGATAGGTGGCAGACGTTCAGGCAATTTTGCTGATTATCAAAATTTCATCAAGCTAGGCCAGTCCTTTAATTGCATAGATTTTTTTGGCAATCAGACGTTAAGCCCCTCAGATTTGCCTGTGAATACACGTCACCTTGATACGAATTTGGCCAATTTCACATTAACCGATAAGCCGTTCTTATCCATGTCTATTGGTGAGACGCGCGTGATGGATACAGCGCATATGATGGCCATTGTCAGAGGTTGTGATATCCATGAATTGGCAGATGCACCTGCGGTGATGACCAATATTTCGATTAACAGCCCGCGGAAATTTGATGCAGAAATGTCATCAGCACTTATCGCGCTTGCAAAAATTGGCCAACCTGTTGTGATTACCCCCTTTACCTTGATGGGGGCAATGACACCAGCAACTTTGGCAGGGGCTTTATTGCAACAAAATGCCGAAGCCTTATTTGCCATTGCGCTCTCTCAGATTGTGCGTAAAGGCGCGCCGATTGTATATGGCGGCTTTACCTCGAATGTTGATATGAAATCTGGGGCGCCTGCTTTTGGGACGCCTGAAAATAGTTTGGCGAATATGGCAGGTGGACAATTGGCACGTTTTTATAATGTGCCATATCGTACCTCTGCTTGTTCAGCCTCAAATTGTGTGGATGCACAAGCAATTTGGGAGACGCAGTTGGCCTTATGGGGTGCGGTGCAAGGGCATGGCAATATGATTTACCATGCCGCTGGCTGGCAAGAAGGGGGGCTTGTTGCCTCTTATGAGAAGCTTGTGGTGGATTGTGAAATGCTTCAAGCGATGAGCCAAATCCTGACACCTTTAAGTTTTTCAGATGATGATTTTGGGTTTGATGCCCATGATGAAGTTGCACCAGGTGGTCATTTCTTTGGCGCTCAACATACCATGTCGCGCTATCAAGATGCCTTCTACCAGCCCTTCCTATCAGATTGGACGAATTATGAAGGCTGGGTTGAAAAAGGGCAAAAAGATACCGCCATGCGCGCAACAGAGA
>WTHV01000035.1:0-3049 GCA_011525265.1 Alphaproteobacteria bacterium
TTGCAAACCCTGCTGTCACAATCGCCAGAAGCCTCACAGATAGTTTTTCAGGCATTGCGCCAAGAGATATGCCCTTTTTCATCATTGCCCAGATAGCTGGTGCGCTGATTGCGCTGCTTGTTATGAAGACAAGTTTCAGCACAAATAGCGATAAGCCTTAGTCCATCTCATCCATCTGGCCAATCGCACGCACCTGTTCCAACCATGGCCCAGCGCCTATCTCATCAGCGGATGGCAGTGCCAAAAATGCCATGATACGGCGATGCATTTGGTCATAGGTTTTCGTGAAAGCCGCGCGCACAGCCACTGGCGGTGCCGTGATATCAGCAGGGTCTTCAACGCCCCAATGGGCTGTGCATGGATGCCCTGGCCAGATTGGGCAAGTCTCATCCTTGGCATTACCGCATACGGTGATAATGACATCTATTGACGGGCTATCTTTTTTGGCAAATTCATCCCAACTCTTTGAGCGGGCAAAATCAGTATCTATATCATGCGCCTGTAATACAGCAATCGCGCCAGGGTTAGGTTGACCTGTTGGCTTTGAGCCAGCAGAAAAAGCCTGAAGCTTGCCTGAGCCAAGGCTGCGCAAAAGCCCCTCTGCAATTAATGAGCGCGCTGAATTGCCCGTGCATAATACCAAAATATTCATCATAATAGCCCTTAAGTGAACACCCCAAATCGTGCAAAAGATACCGCCTCTCATTATGCGAAAAAACTAGACTTTTGCACGAGTAAAATCAGCAAATACACACTTTATGGTTAAATCTGCACCAATGGCCTAATCGCATTCCCCCAACAAGATAAGTCACGGCAATTAAGTTAATTCTTATGTTTCTTATTCGAAACAATCATCGAAAGGAGACAGTTGTGCAATATCGTTTAACAATGAAGATGGTGCAGATAGTGCTAATGGTGATGATGCTAAGCCTATCGGTGGCGCGTGCTTTAACATTAGAAAGCGGCCAAGTCATTGGTGGTGATGGCAACATCTATGATGGGGCAAGCCCTGAGCAAAAAGAGGTTTATATTAAACGTGCCAAAGAAGGTGGTGACCAAGCTGGCATATCGGGACGCAATGTGTATGTGGTTGTCGAGGATGATATTGCCTTTGTGCCGCTTAACGAGCTAGCAGGAAAATCTAAATCTGGCAAAATATCGCGTATTGGTGATGCGGTTGTTGCGAAAATTTCAGGCTCGGATGCGTTAAGCTATGAGCAGCTAACACAGATGCAAAAGGTAGCCGAAGAAACAGGCGTGCCCTTAGCGGATATTCTTGTCCTTGAGGATGCGCTTCAAGAGATGGATGAAGAGCTTGCAAGCCTTATCAGCCAAGAAATAGACAAGCTTGTGCAAGACGGCGCATTGGAGCAGGTTCAAGCTTTCCTAGAAAGTGATGTCATTGTTGAAAATCTATCAACCATCGCTGAGGTCACAAGACAAGTAGAGGCTGAGCTTGGCGAATTAGCGACTGAGATTGATTATTACAATGCCTGTCTAGAAAAAGCAGGGGCAAGCACCTGTGATGACATCATGAATGAAATGAGCGAGATTGGCGGTTAACACTCCCTCCTCCCTGCTAATATGCTTATTTCAGAACTTGAGGGCGGGTTAAGGCCTGCCCTTTTTTTTGCCGCTAGCCAATAATAATATGTCCAACCTCTTCGCCTGCCCAATTATGTAAAACAGGCTTAAAATACGGCGCTAATTCTGCTTTATCCTCATAGCCTATATCATGCAAAATGCGCCCCAAAGCGACCTCTGCCATACGCATATTGCCATCTCGTACCTTAAGCATAGCACCAAGGCCAAAGCGATTGGCCGCAATGCCATACACGCCTTCTGCCCCAATTTTCACTGTGACATCACTGCCATAGGCTTGATTAACCGCACTGCACGCTCGCCCTGTTCCTGCCATTAAGAAAGGCGCGTTAGCAATGGCTTGTGCAATTCGTGCACAGGCTTGGCCGCGCGGGCTGTTGGCATTTGCAAATTGGGCAAAGGCCTTTGCCCATCTTGTCATAGGCGCGCTAAATGCCGGTGCACCGCACCCATCAATACCGCATGGGTAATCCAGTATATCTACCCCTGACATCTCATTAATCACCGCAATAATTGCGTGCTGTACAGGGTGCGAGACGCTGTGATAGCCCTCATGATCACAGCCAAGCTTTTGCCCAAGCACCAACATACCAGCGTGCTTGCCACTGCAATTATTATGCCGTTTATCAGGCCTCTTCATTTCCCGCGCTTGGGCTCTGGATGTATCTTGGTGCGTTGACCAATGGGCGCCACAATGAAGCCATTCTGGCTTGAGATGATGAGATGCCATAATCCGTGATACAGCATCAATATGTGCGCGCTCACCATTATGACTTGCACAAATCACACTAATATCTTCATCAGAGAGCTGGCATCCTTGCTTGCTTGCCATCTCTGTTTCTATGAGGGCAATCGCCTGTAAGGGCTTAATGGCAGAGCGCGGAAAGACAAGCCTGTCAGCATCGCCATAGCTTTTGATGATCTCCCCCTTATCATTACAGATAACCGCATCCACTAAATGCTCTGATTCAAGAACATCGGCGCGTTGTGTAATAAGGCAAAGTGGTGTCATCATAATTTGTTCTTTTTAGTCTATTTGTTAAGAGGCTAATAAATAGCGGCCAATCCCAAAAGCAAAGATCGGAAGCTGAAGACAGAAATTTGTCAAAAGGGCGCGAACTTTGGTGATATAACCAGCAATGGTCCAACCAAGCGCGCCTGCGCCATGGATGACGATATTTAAAGGAAAAATATTCAAATTTGTTAAAATAATACCTGATAAAACAGCCACCGTGCTTACCCATTTCAACAATTTGATCTTATCCATAATCTATACCCCACCCTTGTTTTTGCACATCATACAGTAGGCAGATAGGCCAAATTTGGCAATTACCTCAGGTGATAATTCCCCTGATAAGTGCCTGTCTCATCGAATAAAACGACTAATAATAGTGCAAAAAATTAGGTAATGCTGATAGTTTTTTGAAAGTAAGATTACAAAAAAGGC
>WTHV01000035.1:3149-4514 GCA_011525265.1 Alphaproteobacteria bacterium
TGCAAAAAATTAGGTAATGCTGATAGTTTTTTGAAAGTAAGATTACAAAAAAGGCCCGTGCAATATGCACGGGCCTTTATGTTAGTGATGATGATCATTATCGCATCTTTTATGATGCGACATCAAACTGGTTCATGGTGTTATCTTCACCAGAGGCAAGCAACGCCATATCACCAGAGAAATATTCCTTATGGTCATCCCCAATATTTGAGCCAGCCAAATCTTGGTGTTTCACTGAGGCCATGCCACGGCGGATTTCTTGACGCTGAATATCACGCACATAAGCAAGCATGCCCAAATCACCGAAATAGCCTTCTGAGAGAACATCAGTGCCAAGCGCTGTTTCGTGATAGGTTGGCAATGTGATGAGGTGGTGGAAAATACCTGCCTCACGAGAGCCATCAGCCTGGAATGTCTGCACAAGCTTATCAGCCTCTTGTGCCAATTCAGACTCATCGAATTTTGGATCCATCAGACCTTGTGGGAACATAGCAGGGTCTGGATAGGCCGAAACATCCTTGCCAGCCGCGACCCATTCTTCATGAACCTGTTTGCGGAAATTCAATGTCCAGTTAAAGCTTGGTGAATTATTATAGACAAGCTTGGCATTTGGCATCACTTCGCGGATACGGCTGACCATGCCACCAATCTGGGCAACATTTGGCTTTTCTGTCTCAATCCACAGCATGTCAGCACCATTTTGCAATGATGTAATACCATCAAGCACACAGCGATCTTCACCAGTGCCTTGAGAGCCCATGTTATCAAGGCCAACTTTAATACGCGTTTCAGGACCAATTTTCTCTTCTTCAAGATCAATCACAGAATATCCCGGCTTATTGCCCGGGATCATATTCATCGTTACTTTATTAGAAGCAGGTATATTAAGCTGATCGAGGCCACGTTCTAGTGAATTGATATTCAACACATCACCCGGCTCAACAGGAAAAGCTAAATCCACACGGTTCTTTGTTAGATCAGTCGAATTATCAAATTGGATTTTCTCAATTCGGCCTTCAACGATAACAATATCAAGACTACCATCCCTCAAATCCTGTGGCGCAACATAGGCTCTTGTGGTGACATAACCTTCATCAATATAGAAATTGTTGAGTGTCTCCATGACTGAGCCAATGAGAGCTGGTGTTGTACATTTCTCAATAAATGGATTGAGCAAAGCATCCCGTGAAGCATTATCCATCACTGTAGAATTTTCGAGATTGATCTCCATCAGCATAAAACAATCAATCGGTGCGCGATCACCATTGAGATCTTTAGGCAAATCTCTTATGGGAGGTCCACGTGGCAGGGCCGGCTCAGGTTCTGGTTCTGGCTTAACGCTGTCTCTTATACACATCTCCGAGC
>WTHV01000215.1 GCA_011525265.1 Alphaproteobacteria bacterium
TCGATCACGGTTGATAGGCCATCAATCACTGTTTGGAATTCTTCTTCATAATATTTGGCAATTGATTCCAGCATTTCATCCATATTACCAGTGCGCTCACCAACGGCCATTAGCTGGGATAGCGCAATCGGAAAGACTTTTTCATCTGCAAATAATTTTGATAGGGGCGCACCTGTAACAATGCGCGCTTGAATGCGGTCCATTGCTTCAACAAATTGCACATTACCAGAGACGGTCGAACAGACTTTCAAAGCCTCAACAATTGTCACACCAGCCGCAAGAAGGTTCGCAAGAAGCAATGACATTCTGGCCACGGTGGATTTGGTGATAATATCCCCCACAAGTGGCAGTTTTAGCGCAATGATAGACTTAATCTTTTTGAACAGCCTGACATATTTGGTTAGGAATTTGTTCGTCAAAAAGATAAAAATCACTGTTGAGATCACACTCGCAACATTCTCGCCTTTTTGAATCCAGTTAGAGGCATCAACAATCGCTTGTGTTGGCGCTGGCAAGGTGGCGCCAAGACCTTCAAACATTTCTTGGAATGTTGGCACCACATTGGTCAACATGAAATAGGAAATGGTGACAGTGATGACCACCAAGGTAATCGGATAGAAAAGTGCTGATTTAATGCCTGCTTTGATGGTCTGCTGCTTTTCAAGCATCTCTGTCAGCCTATCAAGGAAGGTGTCAAGACGACCCGACAGCTCGCCTGCTTCAACCATATTAAGATAGACATTATCAAAATAGCGCGTATGGGCGCGGAAAGATTGTGAGAGGGATGAGCCGCCATTGAGGCGGGTTATCATATCATTATTAACGCGCTTTAAATTAGCATTTTTTGTCTGGGACGAGACCAAAATCATCGCCTCAACAATTGGCAGGCCTGCGCGCATCATTGTTGAGATTTTCTTGGTGAAAACCAAAATTTCCTTAGCGGGGATAGAGCCAAAGGGGCCCCATGTGATTTCTATATCAAGGGCTGATTTCTGCTTTGGTTTTATCTCTTTGATAACAACGTCTCTGATGCCATCTTCACGCAGTTGCTTTTTGGCTTGCACAAGCCCTGCAACTTCGATTTCGCCTTTGACTTTCTTGCCCTTATGCTTGCCCTTATATGTGAATTTTTTCAGCTGTTCTGCCATCGCTTCACCCTAGAGTTACAAGACAAGAATACGGGTATATTCGGCAATGGAAAATACGCCATCTTTGACAAAGTCGCGGGCGATTTCTTGCATTGTGCGGAAGCCATCATGACGGGCCGCTTCTAGCAATTCAGGCGCAAGTGCTTGGCGCAAAATAGCTTCTTCAAGCTCAGGGTTAATGCGCATAACCTCATAAACGCCGCGGCGCCCCTTATAGCCAGAGCCGCCACATTTATCACAACCCACACCAATTTTTGGCTCGATATGTGGGATTTCCTCGTCGGTAAAGCCAATCTTCTTAAGTGATTGCGGTGTGGCTTGCGGGTCTGGTGCCAGGCAATTCTGGCAATTTGGACGCCCAAGACGCTGTGCCATAATCAAACTTGTTGCAGCGGCAATCATAAAGGGCGGCACACCCATATTCATCAGTCGTGTAATGGTCGATACCGCATCATTGGTATGCAATGTTGAGAGAAGCAAATGTCCTGTTAACGCGGCTTTCACCGCGATTTCCACAGTCTCTTGATCTCTAATCTCACCCACAAGGATGATTTCAGGGTCTTGTCGCAAAAAGGCACGCAAGATGGCGTTAAAGGTCAGGCCAATTTTTTCATTTGCCTGTGTTTGCGCCACACCTTCCAAATAATATTCCACCGGATCCTCGGCAGTCATAATATTGGTCTCAGGCTCATTAATATGTTGCAGACAACCATAAAGCGTTGTGGTCTTACCAGAGCCTGTTGGTCCTGTCACAAGCACCATGCCTTGCGGGGCTGTGATGGCATCTACGATTTTATTGTAATTCTCGTTTGTCAGGCCAATCTTGTTCAAAGACAGGGATGGGTCACCTTTCAGGATACGCATGACGATACGCTCGCCATATTTGCCCGGCAATACATTAAAACGAAAATCAATATCCTCACCGCCATAATTGATGGTGATACCGCCATCTTGTGGCAGTCTTTTTTCAGAAATATCGCAATCTGCCAAAATTTTAAAGCGCGTGATCACACCAAGGAAATGTTTGAAAACATAGTCCGAATATTCATGACGAATAGATAATCTGCCATCGATTCGAAAGCGGATGCGGGCAATATCACGAAATGGTTCAATGTGAATATCTGATGTGCCTGTATCAATGGCTGAATGCAAAATATGGTCGCAAAATTCAGGCACCAGTGAATCATCATCTATGGGGAATTTCGACCGCCGCTTGGCAGAAATAACTTCTGCTTCTGCTTTTTGCTTTTTTTCGGCAGCATCAAGAACACCTTTAATCCTCTCATGCGCACGCAGATTTTCAAAATTGGTCAGCGTAATAAGCTGAAATTCAATGTTGAAATTTGAGAGGTTTTTTAGCTGCCCTGCTAATGAGGCCGTGGTCGGGTCAACAATGGCAACACGTAAAAAACGTGCTTCGACCTCATAAGGCATTGCCATTTGCTCATCAATAAATTGCTTTGGGATAAGGGGCAGGGCGCGCACATCAATTTGTTTTGGCTCAAGCGTTGTGCGGCGTAGTGCATAAGCGCGAGAAATAACAGTATGAACCAGCTCCTCATCCACACCTTCATTGCGGATTAATTGCACAAGCACGTCACTTGGCCCACTTGCTTTACCGCGCGCTTCTGTCAGTTTGGCACCATCTACGCGGTTTGCGGCTTGCAGCACGCGAATAACTTTGTCCGCTACTTCATTTTCATAGATTGCCATCTGGCGCGTTCCTAATTGTTACCTGCGTCAGCTGGGGCTTGATTAGTTTGTGGCTCAGGCACGGCAGGTTGGAAGTCTTGCTCTGAGATATAATCAAGCGGCAATTGCGAAATTTGCCCATCATCAGACACAAGCACCACAGATGATGGGGTGATTTTCACCACTTGATCAACACCATTGCCAAGCATATCGCCCTCCTTAACAGGGATCAGCTTTTTCGCAGTTTCTTCGAGATCAAACACATCACCATCATCAAGAATATTTGATAGTGCGTCAGGTGATAGGCGAAGCATGGCAGATGAAAGGAAAGTATCAAGTGGCTCATAGCCAGGATATTCCAAAACGGTATAACAGTCTGAGACAATGCCATTAGAGAATTGCAACATAATCTCACAATAATTATCGGAATGGCTGACAGAATGAAGCGGCCCAATATCAAGGTCTATGCCGATTTCGCGATCACGAAGGATGAAATGGCCACCTATGAGGCTGTTTATATTTGCCTTCAAATTAATCGCGGCTTGGCGAGCGCTGGCGGAATCATCAAATGTGCCAAGGCGCAAATAAGGAATTTCAGGGCGTGAGCCTGCGACCACATCTTGGTTGCTTGCCTCAAAAATCTGACCGCGGGATGAGCCTTCAGTTACAGCCAATGCCGCGACACGGTAGCGGGTGATGCCCAAAGCCCGTTTTTCTGATGTGCCCAAAAGCTCTTTGCCTTTTTTGGCAGCGCCAATGGTCTGGCCATTTGGCTCTGGCAAGCTAAGGCCATCACTGGCTTGGTCAGCGGCACGGTTAATACCGCGCGCAAAAGGATCATCCAAATCAAGAACTTCTGGCGCATTCAATGAGGTTTCTTGTGCGTGCAGCGGCGCTGTTCCCATAGCAAGAGTGCCGATAAGCACCATGGCACATAACGGCCTTTTAGCGCTCTTTGGTAACGGGCTTTTTAAGAATGATTTTAGATAATCTTGCATGATATCATACTTTCCGCACACAAACCTCAGTTCTTACTAATATAATAAAGCAATATGGCGCTCATTGGTAAGGTTTTTTGCATCAAACACTTTTGTTTTATTCACAAGACCCACTTGTTCGCGTGCAAAGGCATCATTAAGGCCGCGATGGCAAGATAATCTGAGCCGTAATTTCCATCTGCCCTGTTTCATCATTAATAGCCATGGTCTCAATCGGTATTGAAATCGCAGTTTGTGATCGGACAAACTTATTACGAATGCGCAACCAATCAAGGTAACTGCCATTCACCGTGAATGTCGCTGATGTCCCGACAATAGATTGCGCTGTCAGTGCGGCATTTGATATGGCGATTGGCGCCACCTCTAGGCCTGCTTGTTCTAGCTGCAAAGCTAAATCTTCGAGGCTTTTTGCGGCCTCAGCGCGCGGTGCAAAGCTTGATGCAAAGGCGTTGATTTGATTGTTCTTTTGCTTGCGCCTATCTGCCATAACCGTGATTTTTGGACGATTAACGACAATCGAACGCTTTAAATTTTCAGCTTCTGATAAGACACGCATATTTTCATTTGTTTGCGGAATTAAAATCGCTGTATTTATTAAAAATGGCCCAACAATGAAGGCGATAATCATAAATGTCCACAAGCTGGCACCTGCGATGGCAT
>WTHV01000017.1 GCA_011525265.1 Alphaproteobacteria bacterium
TGCCTGTATTGGCAAGCATGAAACAGCCTGTGCCATAGGTTGATTTAATATCACCTGGCGCAAAGCAAGCTTGGCCAATTGTTGCCGCTTGCTGATCCCCTGCAACGCCAAGAATAGGCAATGAACGTCCTAATAGTGATGCATCAGAGTCCCCAAAATGGCTCGCGCAATCTCTGACTTCAGGCAGGATAGCCATTGGCACATTAAATAGGCGACATAGGGCCTCGTCCCAACAGCCTTGTTCAATATTATAGAGATTTGTGCGGCTCGCATTTGTGGCATCTGTCAGATGATGTTTGCCACCTGTTAGGCGCCAGATCAAAAAGCTATCAATGGTGCCAAAGCACAAATCGCCGGCTTCTGCCTTGGCTCTTGCCCCTTCGACATGGTCCAAAATATAAGCAACTTTTGTGGCACTGAAATAAGGGTCAAGCAATAAACCAGAGGCAGATGCGACTGTTTCAAGATGCCCTTGGGCGGTTAAGTCTTCGCAAATGGCAGCGGTCCGTCTATCTTGCCAAACGATCGCATTATGAATCGCCTCACCTGTTTTTCGATCCCAAATCACAACCGTCTCTCGCTGATTGGTAATGCCAATGGCCATAGGCGGGCACCCCATCTCATCTGCGCGTGTCATCATTGCACGGCTCATCGCTAATGTTGTGTTCCAAATATCTTCTGGGCGATGTTCAACCCAGCCATCAGCAGGGAATAATTGTTCGAATTCTTGATTTTGCTGTGCCAATAATGTGCCGGATTGTGAAAATAGAATCGCACGCGAACTGGTAGTGCCTTGATCTATTGCTAAGATAGATTTAGAATCTGACGTCATCACAAACCTCATTATGTTTGGCCAAAAAATTTGGTGTCTTCTTTGGCATAAATAACACCAAATCCACAGACCAAATTCAAGTAAAAGAAAACAGGTCAGAGCATAAATGGCAAAGGCACCTTCTTACCCTATGACATCTAAAGCTGCCGTGGATGAGTCTTGTGATATCTTCATCATTGGCGGCGGCATTAATGGGTGCGGTATTGCGCGCGAATTAGCAGGGCGCGGCTTTGAGGTGCAGCTCGCTGAAATGCGTGATTTATCATCTGGCACCTCATCATGGTCAACAAAGCTGATACATGGCGGCTTACGCTATCTTGAATATTATGAATTTAGGCTTGTGCGCAAAGCCTTGCAAGAACGTGAGACGCTTATGAAAATGGCGCCACACCTTATCCATCCCTTGCGATTTGTGCTTCCCCATTTGCCTGAGATGCGGCCAAAATGGTTGTTGCGTGCAGGATTATTTTTATATGATTATCTTGGTCCACGGAAAATTCTGCCTGCCTCATCATCTGTTAATCTTGCCAAGGATAGGACAGGTGATGTGCTCGCCTCCCATTTGACGTCTGGCTTTGAATATTCTGATTGTATGGTCGATGATAATCGTTTGACGATTTCAAATGCCCGTGCGGCTGCAGAGCTTGGGGCAAAAATCATGCCGCGCACGAAAGTTCTCTCAGCCCAGCAGACAGATGAAGGGTGGCTTGTTGAGACAACAGCAGGCCGCACGCATGCGAAAATAATTGTCAATGCTGGTGGCCCATGGGCAGATAATGTGCGCGCATTGACCAAAGGGGCAGGGGGCACGCGCGCCCATAATAAGCAATCTATTCGCCTTGTCCGCGGCTCCCATATCATCACAGCAAAATTATTCGACCATGATAAAGCCTATATTTTCCAGAATTCTGATGGGCGTATTTTATTTGCTATCCCTTATTTGGATGATTTCACTCTTATCGGCACAACAGATGTTGACCATGAAGATGCGCCAGATAATCCAGAAATCAGTCAAGATGAGATTGCTTATATCTGCCGCGAGGTAAGCGCCTATTTAAAACAGGCCATAACGCCAGATGATGTCTTATTCACCTATTCAGGTGTGCGCCCTTTGTTTGATGATGGCGCTGAGGATGCAAAAGCCACAACAAGAGATTATGTGCTTGATTTTGAGGCAGGTACCAATCGCAGTTGGCTTAATATTTTTGGCGGCAAATTAACAACCTATCGCCAATTATCGATGCAAGTCGCTGATAAATTAATAGCAGAATTGCCAGCCCCATCTTGTGAACCTATTGGCACAAAGCCTTTGCCAGGCGGTGATATGGCAGATGCTGATTTTGGCCGGTTTTTACAGGGGCTATTATCATCTCATCCGCATATTGAGCCAGGCCGCCTGCGCCGCATGGCACGTGCCTATGGCACAGCGATTTTTGACATAATCGGTCAGTCAAATCAGCATTTAGATGATGGCATTGATTTTGGCTGTGGTCTCTATCAATCAGAAGTCGACTTTCTGATTGAAAAGGAATGGGCGCAAACCGTTGAGGATATTTTGATGCGCAGAAGCAAATTGGGCTATTATGCTGATGATGCTATGCGCCAAAAGCTGGCGCGCTATCTTGAGGACAAACAGGGTTCTATCACAGCTTAGTTATAAGATTTGTCTGATTTTGCTGGTCTTATAGTCTTGTGACTGATAGATAGTAGCCGACTGCATAGCCCATGCCAAAAATGGCGGCTATGATGGTGATTTTATCTCACCGCTGATTTGTTCTAAAATAAAGAGATCGTTTAATGTCCCAAGCGCTACGCAATATCGCTATCATCGCTCACGTTGATCATGGCAAAACCACTTTGATTGATTCTGTCATGAAACAAAGCGGTATGTTCCGCTCCAACCAACAAGTTGAAGAGCGCTTGATGGATTCTGGCGATTTGGAAAAAGAGCGCGGCATTACAATTTTGGCAAAGCCAACATCTGTGATGTGGAATGACACAAGAGTGAATATCATTGATACACCTGGCCACGCTGATTTTGGTGGCGAGGTAGAGCGCGTTTTGGGTATGGCAGATGG
Source organism: Alphaproteobacteria bacterium (assembly GCA_011525265.1). GTDB lineage: Bacteria > Pseudomonadota > Alphaproteobacteria > Puniceispirillales > Puniceispirillaceae > UBA685. Next base: position 2,911 of record WTHV01000017.1, read on the forward strand.
GGTTATTTTGCTAACTGATGCTGCTGAAGGCCCAATGCCACAGACAAAATTCGTTCTTGGAAAGGCTTTAAAACAGGGCCTTAAGCCAATTGTGATTATTAATAAGGTCGATCGCCCAGATGGCCGCCCTGAAGAGGTGGTAGATGAGGTGTTTGATTTATTTGTTGCCCTTGATGCTAATGAAGATCAGCTTGATTTCCCCATTTTATATGCCTCAGGACGTGATGGCTGGTGCGCGGCATCCTTAGATGATGCGCGTGAGTCTTTGGCCCCGTTAATGGATTTGGTGATTAAGCACGTTCCAGCACCGCAGGTTGATAAAGATGCGCCTTTTGCGATGCTATCAACCTTGCTTGATTCTGATCTTTATCTTGGTCGCTGTTTGACAGGGCGCGTTGTTCAAGGCACCGCCAGAGTGAATGAGCCCGTTCATGCGGTTAATCTAGATGGCAAGGTTGTTGAGGCAGGCCGCTTGACAAAATTATTGCGCTTTGAGGGCACGGACCGTGTGCCCGTTGATTCTGTTGAGGCAGGCGATATTGTCTGTATCGCTGGGCTGGCTGTGGCCTCTGTGTCTGATACAATTGCCGCCAAGGAAGTCGTTGAGCCTCTGCAATCAACGCCGATTGATCCGCCAACCATGTCTGTGACAATTACGGTCAATGATTCCCCGCTAGCCGGGCGTGAAGGCAAAAAGGTGACCTCAACGCTGATCAGAGAGCGCTTGCTTGCCGAAGCTGAAGTTAATGTCGCGATTACCTTTGCTGAATCAGAAGGCAAAGATGCCTTTGAGATTGGCGGGCGCGGTGAATTGCAGCTTGGGGTATTGATTGAAACCATGCGCCGCGAAGGGTTTGAGATGACAGTCTCGCGCCCACGTGTCTTGTCACGTAAAGATGAAAATGGCCAACTACAAGAGCCAATCGAAGAGGTGACAATTGATGTGGATGAAGAATTTGCCTCAACTGTGATTGATGCGTTGAACCGCCGTAAAGGTGAGATGGTTGATATGCGATCAGCAGGTGCGGGCAAAACACGTATCTTGTTCCATGCCCCATCACGTGCGCTTATTGGTTATCAGTCACGCTTTTTGACCTCGACTAGAGGCACAGGTGTGATGAATCGCATTTTCCATTCTTACGCTGACCATAAAGGGCCAATTCAAGGCCGCCATAATGGGGTGCTGGTATCAAATGATCAAGGTAGTGCTGTGGCCTATGCGCTGTTTAATTTGCAAGAGCGCGGCGTGATGTTTGTGAACCCGCAAGATGCGGTTTATCAGGGCATGGTGATTGGTGAAAATTCACGCGAAAATGATTTGGATGTGAATGTCCTAAAAGGCAAAAAATTAACAAATGTACGCGCCTCTGGGACAGATGATGCTGTGGTGTTAACACCGCCAAGACGTATGTCACTAGAAGAGATGATGGCCTATATTAATGATGATGAGTTGCTTGAAGTAACGCCAGAATCGTTACGCCTTCGCAAACGCTATCTTATCCCGCATGAGCGCAAAAAAGCGGCAAGAGGCTAGGTAGTAAAAGACACATAAAAAAGGGGCACTCATCGAAGTGCCCCTTTTTTTATCTGGTGATGGGTAATGCTTAATCAGGCATAGCAGATGGCAAGCCAACATAGGCGGTCTTGACCGTGGTGTAGAATTCCACTGCCGCTCTACCTTGTTCGCGCACCCCATGTGATGAGGCGCCTCTGCCACCAAATGGCACATGATAATCTGTGCCAGCTGTTGGCAGATTGACCATTACAACGCCTGTTTTGGCGTTGCGGCGGAAATGATTGGCACGTGCCAGAGAGCTTGTCATGATGCCAGCTGTTAAGCCAAATTCGGTATCATTAGCGATATGCAAAGCTTGCTCATAAGACGAGGCTTTTATAAGGCAGGTCATGGGGCCAAACATTTCTTCACGGTTGACTGTGGCATCATTACCAAGGCCAGCAATCACGGCAGGTGCCATGTAAAAACCTGTTGTTGGCTGATCGATAAGATGGCCACCCCATAGCACTTCGCCGCCGTCATCTTTGGCAATTTGTAGGTATTTTTGGTTTGAGTGAAGCTGTGTCTCGCTAACCGCAGGGCCCATTGTCACTCCCTCTTCAAGCGCGTGACCAACTTTGATGGATTGTGCGGCAGCAACCAGCTTTTCAGCAAATTCATCATAGATTTTATCATGCACAATCAAGCGTGATGAGGCGGTACATTTCTGCCCTGTCCCTCCAAATGCGCCGCCAGAGGCACAAGCGACTGCCAAATCCATATCGCAATCATCCATCACGATTAGCGGATTCTTTGAGCCCATTTCCATTTGCAATTTTGTAAGATTCGGTGCCGCGGCGGCTGCAATCGTGCGCCCAACATCCAAAGAGCCTGTAAAGGTAATGGCATCAATGCCGCTATGACGTGTCAGCGCATCACCAATCTCTGAGCCAGACCCCATAACAAGGTTAAACAGACCAGCGGGCAAATCTTGTCGTGCGATGATTTCTGTTAAGGCTACCGCACTTGCCGGCACAAGATTGGCAGGCTTCCAGATAACCGCATTACCAAAAGCAAGGGCAGGGGCAATTTTCCATACAGCCGTGGCGGTTGGGAAATTCCACGGTGAAATAATCGCAACAACCCCGACCGCTTCACGGCGCACATCAATTTCGATATTTGGGCGGACGGAATCAGCATTCTCGCCAAGCTGGCGCAATGTTTCTGCGGCATAATAGGTAAAGAATTGCCCTGCACGATATACCTCGCCCTTGCCTTCTGCTAATGGCTTGCCTTCTTCACGTGCGAGCAATGTGCCAAGCTCCTCAGCGCGCGCCATTAATTCTGTGCCAATGGCCATCAGCGCATTATAGCGCGCTTCAATACCTGTTTGCGCCCAGATAATCTGTGCTTGTTTAGCTGCCACGATAGCATCTTCAAGGTCTGATGCGCTTGCTTGTGCAAAATGACCGATGATATCTGATGTGTCAGATGGATTAATATTGGCAATTTCGCTTATGCCTTTGCGCCATGCGCCTGCAATATAATTCTGTCCCATGTGCCACCTCTTTTTGCTTGTTAAGACTGTTGTTCTGATGCTTCATTGCGCAATGGCAGTCAACCACATTTCCCCCATTATAAAGGGCATATCCGACATTGTATAACCGAAAAGTAAGATGTGCAGGATATGGCACTGTGCCAAGGACTTGACTTTTGGCGTCTCACTCTTGATATCACTTGGCAAGGAAGGCACTATCCCCACCACATGGCTGGTTCTAGCAAAAGAAAGATGAGATATTTTTGGGTACAGATTATTTTGATCATAGTGAGAGCGCACAGCAAGCGATTGTGATTCAACCATCTGTGCGGCAATGGCGTTTGCCGCGCGAAGCTGATGTGATGCTAGCTGAAGCTATTGGTCTTGGTGAGGCGATTGCGCTTGATGTGGTTCATGCGGAGGTTTTATCATTGCAAGCCCCGCACGCGCCGACATTTCTGCGCGCTGGTCAAGTAGAGCATATTGGTGCGATTGCCGATGATTACGACCACCCCCTTATTATCATCAATGCCAGCCTTTCACCTGTTCAACAGCGTAATCTTGAAAATCGTTTAAAATGTAAAGTTATTGATAGAACCGCGCTGATTTTAGAGATTTTTGGTGCCCGTGCGAATACCCATGCTGGCCGTTTACAGGTGGAATTAGCCGCCATGATGTTCCAACGCTCGCGCCTTGTGCGATCTTGGACTCACCTTGAGCGTCAAAGAGGGGGCGGCGGCTTTCTAGGGGGGCCTGGCGAGCGCCAAATCGAGCTTGATAGGCGTATGCTGATGGATAGGGTTGTGCGCATTAAAGCAGAGCTAAAAGATGTCCAACGCACAAGAGCCTTGCAACGCCAAAACCGCACAAGATCAGAGACACCGACTATCGCGCTTGTTGGTTATACAAATGCAGGTAAATCAACATTATTTAATGCGCTGACAGGGGCAGGCGTCTTATCTAAAGATATGCTTTTTGCCACGCTTGATCCGACCATGCGACAAACCCAATTGCCCTCTGGTCGCACGATTGTGCTGGCAGATACGGTTGGCTTTATCAGCCAATTGCCAACAGAATTAATCGAGGCCTTTAAATCGACGCTTGAAGAGGTGGTGCAGGCAGATATTTTGCTTCATGTTCATGATGGCGCCTCGCCTGTGCTATTTGAAGAGGCAGAGGATGTGAAGTCTGTCTTGCGCGATATTGGTATATCGGATGAGCGGCTCGCCCGCGATCTTATCCATGTGATGAATAAATCAGATATTATGGACAAAGAGCTAGGTGAGGCCATCGCGCATGAATTTGGTTCTGCTGGCAATCAGCTTGTGACTTGCTCAGCGCTGAATGAGAGCGGCCTTGATGATGTGATTGATGCAATAGAGGCACTTTTATCACAAGATAGCCAGATTATCGAAGTGGCGCTTGGTCCTGCTGATGGGGCGGCACGTGCTTGGCTGTATCAGCGCGGTGATGTGCAATCAGACAAGATAGATGATGCAGGTGTGCAAACCTTGTTTGTGCGCCTTGATAGTGCAGATGAAGCACGGTTTGAAAAACAATTTCCCGCCGTGCAAATCTTGGCTTAATGCTGATGGGAATGTGTTGCTTTTTTCCCAGCTAAAGAGATTGTCTCAGCAGCAAGCGTCATCATCCCAGCCTTTTTAAAATGCAAGGTGATCTCGTAGGTATTATCAAGCTTAATAGGGGCAGATAGACCCATCATCATGATATGATTGCCGCCTTTTTCAAGGGCAATTGTCTCACCTGCTGCAATCGCAATGCCATCTTCTAATTGGCGCATTTTCATCACATCGCCCACAAGTGCCATCTCATGGATTTCAGTCTTCTTGGCAAAGCTGACAGAGGCACCAAGTAAGATATCATCATGATGTGAATGATTATGGATAATAGCGTAAGCGGCGGTTGCGCCTGCTTGTGGGGTTGTGGCTCTGATTGTTAAATCTTTTACCATAATGCCGTGTTTTTCAGCGCCATGATGGTCATGAGATGTGCTATCTGCATGCGCGCCCATAAGGCTTAAGGCAAAAAAGACAGATGTTAGTATTGCAAATAGAATTTTCATGCTATCCAAAGCCCCTATTTGTGAAAAAGTCACGTCTAAATCTTCGCGCGCGCAGTATAATAATTGATTCACCCAAGAGTAAAGTTCTGAAATAGGTAGCGACATTATGACCAACACCATTCTTATCACAGGCTGTTCTTCTGGTATCGGTCTTGATGCTGCACTAGCCCTTCATAAAAAAGGCTGGCAAGTATTAGCTACTTGCCGCAAGTCAGAAGATTGTAAGCGGCTTGAAAAAGACTATGGCTTAACATCTTTTGTGATTGATTATGAAAAGCCAGAGACAATTAAAGCTGGTGCAGAAAAAGCCTTATCCTTGGCTGATGGCGGGATTGATGTGTTATTTAATAATGGAGCTTACGCGATTACTGCTGCTGGTGAAGATGTGCCTGTTGATGCGATGCGCGCGATTTTTGAAGCGAATTTTTTTGGCTGGCATGATTTAACCTGCCGCTTAATTCCGCATATGCGGGCGCGCGGCAATGGTCGCATCTTGCAAAATTCCTCTGTGCTAGGATTCGCCGCAATGCGCTATCGCGGGGCTTATAATGCGACGAAATTTGCCATTGAAGGTCTAACAGATACAATGCGTATGGAGTTAAAAGGCACAGGTGTTAAGATGATCTTGATTGAGCCAGGCCCTATCCGGACAAAAATCCGTGAAAATGCCTATGTGAATTTCAAGAAATGGATCACAGTCGAAGGGGCGGCGCATGAAGCCTTTTATCATAAGGTTCTGATACCGCGTCTTGCCGCAAAAAATCCGAAAAAAGATCCGTTTGAATTAGGTGTTGAGGCTGTGACTAAGGCCGTTATTCACGCCGTTGAAAGCCCGCGACCAAAATTGCGGTACCGTGTCACATGGGCAACAACCTATATGATGATTGTAAAGCGCCTATTGCCAACACGTCTTATGGATATGGTAGCAAGAAATTTCTAAAAATCGCCACAATCCAAGTTTATCCTTCTAAGTCTTTGCTAGTTTATAGCATATTGCTATTATGATCCTAGAATGGCTGTGGAGCGTGATATGATTTTTAGACAATTATTTGATAGTGTTTCATCAACTTATACCTATCTGATTGCCAGTCGCAAAGGCGGCGAGGCATTGCTGATTGACCCTGTTTTTGAAAAAACAGATCGGTATTTAAGACTGCTAGAAGAACTTGATTTGCGTCTTGTCAAAGTGATTGATACGCACGTTCATGCTGACCATGTCACGGCTATGGGCGCATTACGCGATCATACAAATTGCGTGACAGTTATGGGCGAACAAAGCCCTGTTGATGTGGTCTCTATGCGCGTGAGTGATGGCGAGCGTGTCACAATTGAGGGCATTAATATGACCGCCCTTTATACGCCAGGTCATACAGATGACAGCTATTGTTTTCAGATGGATGATCGTATTTTTACAGGTGATACGCTACTTATCCGTGGCACAGGTCGTACTGATTTCCAAAATGGTGATGCTGGCGCGCAATATGATAGCCTTTTTGGCCGCCTTTTATCTTTGCCTGAGCAGACTTTAATCTATCCTGCCCATGATTATAAGGGTGATATGGTCTCAACCATTGGCGAGGAGAAAGCCTATAATCCGCGCCTGCAAGTCTCATCAAAAGCCGCCTATATTGAGCTGATGAATAATTTGAATTTGCCAAATCCAAAAATGATGGATGTAGCTGTACCTGAAAATATTAAAATGGGTATTACAGTTGATGCGCAAAAACAGGTGAATTTTGTTGATGGCGATAAATTGGCGGCGATGGCACAAGGTGATTTTGTGCTCATAGATTTGCGCGAAGATGGCGAGCGTGCGCGCCATGGTATGATACAAGGGGCTGTTCATGCCCCCTATAGCCAATTTTATAATCAGCTAGATGTGCTTGGCGCTTATGGCACTAAGCCGATTATCTTCTTCTGTGCTGCAGGAGAGCGTTCTGCAATGGCCGTGCGGATGGCTCATGATAAGGGCTATGATAATGTGGCACATCTGATTGGTGGTTTTACAGCATGGCAATCACAAGGCCATAGCATCACAGCGCATTAGACCTCATCTGCTTGTCTCACAAGGCAGGGGTCTGCCTGTTTTAAAACGGACAGTGGCGCAGAATATCGCGTGTCACATTGTGAATGTCGCGGTGACCGCACAGTGCCATTGTCATATCTAATTCCTTATGGATGATATCCAATGCTTGGCGCACACCTTGTTTACCATTTGCGCCAAGGCCATACACATAAGCGCGTCCCAATAAGGTGCCTTTTGCGCCAAGAGCGATAGCCTTTAGCATATCTTGGCCAGAGCGAATCCCGCCATCCATCCAAATTTCAATATCACTGCCAACAGCCTCAACAATCTCAGGCAGAATAGCGATAGAGCTATCTGCCCCATCAAGCTGGCGGCCGCCATGATTTGATACGATCAAGGCATCTGCCCCTGATTTAGCGGCCATCTTGGCATCTTCAGCATCTAAAATGCCTTTGATGATAAGTTTGCCGCCCCACCAATCTTTTATACGTGCGATATCATCCCAATTAAGTTGCAAATCAAATTGCTCACTTACCCAACTAGACAGAGATGATAGATTTGATACGCCGTCTACATGACCATGAATATTGCCAAATTGGCGATTTTTTGTGCCAATCATGCCAAGGCACCAGCGCGGCTTTGTTGCCATATTTGCGATGTTTTTGATTGTTAATTTTGGCGGCGTTGAAAGGCCGTTTTTCAAATCCTTGTGACGCTGGCCTAGAATTTGCAAATCCAATGTCAGCATAAGTGCAGAACAACCAGCCGCCTTTGCCCGTTCAACAAGGCGCTTGGCAAAATCATGGTCACGCATCACATAAAGTTGAAACCAAAAAGGGGCAGGGCTTTTTTCAGCCACCTGTTCAATTGAGCAGACTGACATGGTAGACAATGTGTAAGGCACGCCAAATTCTGCGGCAGCTTGCGCGGCTAGAATCTCACCATCAGCATGTTGCATACCTGTAAGACCGACAGGTGCCAAAGCTGTGGGCATTGCCACATCGTGACCTATCATCTTTGTCCTTGTTGTGCGGTTGGACATATCGACGGCAACACGCTGGCGGAATTTAATACGTTGGAAATCTGATTCATTCAGCTGATAGGTGCGCTCGCTCCATGAGCCTGAATCCGCATAATCATAAAACATCTTTGGCACACGTTTTTGTGCCAGTTCCTTTAAATCATCAATTGTGGTAATGACACTCATCTCACCGCGACCTTCTCACGCTCATAAATCTGTTCTATATGATAGCTAGAAGGGCTGTGAAGGTTAAGTGCTATTTTGCCACATCAGCATTCAGGCAGATTTACCGCTAAGCCGCCTTGTGAGGTTTCTTTATATCTTTCATGCATATCAAGGCCTGTTTGGCGCATTGTCTCAATGCAATTATCAAGCGGTATAAAGTGAGAACCATCACCACGCAGGGCAAGTGAGGCCGCTGAAACAGCTTTGATAGCGCCAAGGCCATTGCGTTCAATACATGGCACTTGCACAAGACCGCCAGCAGGGTCACATGTCATGCCAAGATGATGTTCAAGGGCGATCTCAGCCGCATTTTCGATTTGGGCATTGCTGCCACCTAAGGCCGCGCACAGACCTGCGGCCGCCATGGCAGAGGCAGAGCCAACCTCCCCTTGACAGCCAACTTCTGCACCAGAGATTGAGGCATTGGTTTTAATGATCACGCCTATGGCGGCCGCGGTCAGGAGCAAAATTGTTGTGCCCTCATCATGCGCCCCGTGACAATGGTCTCGATAATAGCGCATAACAGCTGGGATAATGCCCGCAGCGCCATTGGTTGGCGATGTGACAATGCGCCCGCCTGCGGCATTTTCTTCATTCACAGCCATCGCATAAACAGACAGCCAATCATTGGCAATATGCGGCTGTTGATCATTATTCTGCCATTCATTTACAAGCTGTGCATGGATATGTTTGGCGCGTCGTTTTACATTAAGACCACCTGGCAAGATGCCTTCTTCTTGCAAGCCGCGCGCAATACAACCTTCCATGGTTGCGCGGATTGTGGCAATGGTGTTAAGCACTGCATCCTCAGAGCGATAGGCTGTCTCATTTGCCATTTGCATTTCTGCGATACTAAGACCTGCAGCATCACCCATTTCAAGCATCTCAGCCGCATTACGGAACGGGTATAAATGTTTAGGCTCTGCTGTATCTGGTGGGCGATTCATTTCATCATCGCGGCGCACAAAACCGCCACCAATAGAATAATAAATTTCATGCAACATCAGCGCGCCTGAACCATCATAGGCGAAAAATTGCAACCCATTCGCATGGGCTGGCAAAGCCTCATCATAATCAAAGATAAGGTCATTCTCCGGGTCAAAATTAAAGGCAGGGCGGCCAGCAATTGTGATTTTTTTTGTATCAAAAAGCGCTTTTTCCAAGGCAGGAATCTGATCTAAATCAAGGGTCTCTGGCACAAACCCTTGGAGGCCAAGGAAAATAGCACGGTCGCTTGCATGGCCTTTGCCTGTAAAGGCAAGGGAGCCGTGAAGGCGTGTTGTCAGATGCGCAAGAGGGGTGTTTTTCTCATCTGCCAATGCAAAGCAATTGGCCAGAAACCGATGGGCTGCCACCATTGGTCCCATGGTATGAGAGCTTGATGGCCCAATCCCGATTTTGAAAATATCAGAGACACCAATAAACATGTCTTTTTCCTCTGCTTCACAAGCCATTGTTCGCGCAGCGCATATCCTTCTTATAGGCAACGTCATTTCACTGATACTATTTTGCATAATTGCGACCAATATCAGGCCATTTCATCCAAAAACCGCTAGATTTTGCTTGTGGTTGCGTTAGATTTAAACGGGGTTGCTGTGTTTTTAATGCTTATTTCAGCGGTCTTTTTATGAAATTGGAGAGATAAATTATGCCATTTGGTGATATGCGTGACAGCCTAGATAAGGATGTGTTTGTCTCAGGCGAACAAGTACAAGCACGCTATGCCAATGATTGGTCAGAAGCACCGGCGCATTTGCCAGAGGTTGTTCTGCGCCCGCGTACCATCGAAGAGCTCTCGCAAATTATGCGCCTTGCCCAACAAACAGAACAGCGCATCGTAACGCAAGGGGGGCGCACAGGCCTTGCTGGTGGGGCGACCCCGCAACAATCAGAATGGGCCTTGTCTGTCGAGCGCATGACAAAGGTGCTTGATATCGACCCTGTTGGCCGCACCATCACAGTCGAAGCCGGCACAACAGTGCAACAAATTCAAGAAGCCGCCGCTATCCATGATTTGGTGTTTCCCCTTGACCTTGGCGCAAGAGGCAGTGCGACAGCAGGCGGCATTACAGCGACAAATGCAGGTGGCAATCAGGTTATCCATTATGGTGTGACACGAAACCTTGTCTTGGGGATGACGGCGGTTCTGCCCGATGGAGAGGTCATGGCACAATCAAATCAGCTTTTGAAAAATAATGCCGGCTTTGATCTCAAGCAATTATTGATCGGCACAGAAGGGGTGTTGGGCGTGATTGCAACGGTGACATTCAGGCTGTTTCCCAAACGTGATGTGGTGAAAACCGCTTTTTGTGCTGCCCAAGATTTCGAGGCGGTCAAAAATTTACTGCACCGTGCGAGCAAATCACTCATTGGCTTATCGTCTTTTGAGGTGCTGTGGGATGATTATATGGCTGAGATCACAGGCTTGCTTGGCAAGCCTGCTCTATTCCCCAAGCCTTATCCTTTCACCATCTTGCTCGAAGTAGAGCAAGCCACAGATGATGGGCAGATGGAGGCTTGTCTGATGAGCGCTGTCGAAGACGGGGTTATTGCAAATGCGCTGATTGCCCAAAATGAGGGGCAACGCAAAGATTTTTGGTCTTACCGTGATGCCATCGCCGAAATCTTGTCAGATATGTCGCCTAATGTGAATTTCGATATTGGGATACCAATTTCAAAAATGAACGCCTTTACAAAAGATGTCACTAAGGCACTTCACGCACAATTTCCTGCCATTCGCCATGTCACATTCGGCCATATAGGTGACGGGAATCTGCATTTATCATGCACAACAGGTGATGAGGGCGACCATGTGCCAATCGAAAATCTTGTCTTTGCCAAAGCCACAGCAATTAATGGGACAATCACGGCTGAACATGGTATCGGCATCTTGAAAAAGCCATGGCTTAAAGATTGCCGCACGACAGAAGAAATTGCGCTGATGAAGCGCTTGAAAAAAATGTTAGACCCGGCGCAAATCTTGAATAAAGGGCGGGTGATTTAACACTCTCACGACAGCGCCACCGCAATATCTTCTGCGGCTTGCTCGAGAGCGGGCAGGAAGCTGATTGCCTTTTCCAAGGGAAGACGTGATTTTGGGCCATGAATAGCAATCGCCCCGCAATAATGCCCTGTTGGCGCATGAACAGGCACTGCGATAGCAAGCATACCACGGTATAATTCCTCATCATCAATAGAATAACCTTGTTTGCGCACCTGTTTGATAGTTTGTATCAGCTCATCCTTATCTGTGATGGTGTTGTCCGTAAAGCGGGTCATTTCGATATTATCTATCAGCACTTGCATTTGTGATTTACGCAAAGAGGCAAGGTAGGTTTTCCCGCTGGCTGTACAATAAAAGGGCACATAGGTGCCAACAGGCAGCATAACACGGAAATGCCAATCAGTTTCGACACGGTCGCTATAGGTCATTCCATTTTCTGTTGGCACCACAAAATTGATTGTCTCCTTAGACACTCTTGCCAGTGATTCCAGGATTTGATGACGCACCATATTGCCAGGGTTTTTCAAAGTCAGGTTCGATGCCATGGTAATTGACCGTTTGGCGATAACGATTTGTTGACCATGCTTTTCTAAAAAGCCCTCAGATAATAGCGTCTTTACCAGCCTATGTGTTGATGGTTTTGGCAAATCTAGCAAGCTTGCTAATTCTGCGACAGATAGCGGGCGTGCCGCATTGGCAATTTCTTCAAGTGACAATAAAAGCCGAAGATTAGGTGTTGTCGATAGGCTCACAATAGCATCCCTTTCGGGTTGTTACGCCTGCTTTCATGCCGGCGATAAAGATTAGCTTCGATGCGCTTGTAATAATGATGAGATTACACGCCCCATAAGGG
>WTHV01000277.1:0-2766 GCA_011525265.1 Alphaproteobacteria bacterium
CTCTATGCCTCATGTTGGGGTTGATGCCATCACCGTTGGCGCTGAAATGATAGGTGCACTTCAAACCATTATCTCGCGCAAGATGGCACCGCAATCAGGTGCAGTCGTTTCTGTCACAGAATTTACCTCAGATGGCACCCGCAATGTGCTAGCTGGTAAGGCTGTCATCAAAGGCGATGTTAGATGCCGACTGCCAGAAGACCGTGCCAAGGTTGAACAATTTATGCGCCAAATCACAAGCGGCATTGCGGCGGCACATAATGTGCAATGGGAGATGGATTTTCGGACAGAATTTGTGGAAGTCATCAATGCTGAAGCGCCTGTGCGCGCCGTGATATCGGCAGCAGTCGCTGAGGGGCTTGCTGCAAATGGGGCGCGTCAAGCGATGAGTTTTTCAGAAGATTTTGCGCATTTTACAAATGAAGTGCCGGGGTGTTTTCTGTTGATGGGCAATGGCCAGAGCGGGGCGCATGCACAGCCATTACACGCCTCAGACTATGATTTTAACGATGCGTTGCTTGTCACAGGGGCCCAATTTTGGGCACGCCTTGCACGTCAACAATTGCCAGTAAAACGCTAGGGGGCATTATGGGAGATTTTGATTTTACCGAATTTCAAAAGGCAAAGTTAGGCTATGCACATAAGCAAGCTATCTCGCAAGGCGCTTTTGCCAAGGTGTTGTCGAAGGGTGATTTTGACCAAGCCTATCACGAAATTACGCAATGGCAGGACTATCAGCCAACACCGCTCTATCATCTAGATGATATAGCAAAGGCGGCATCAGTCGCAGATGTGCTTTATAAAGATGAGGCGCCTCGTTTTGGGCTTGCGAGCTTTAAGGCTTTGGGCGGCGCTTATGCAGCCATACGTGTGTTGCAAAGAGAGCTTGAAGCGATGCTTGGCAGCCCTGTCTCTATGGCAGATATTCGCAATGGTAAATATCAATCAGAATGCGCAAAAATTACACTTGTCTCTGCGACTGATGGCAATCATGGCAGGTCGCTATCTTGGGGGTGTCAGCGTTATGGTGCGCCGTGTCGGATTTATATTCATGCCGAGGTCAGTGAAGGGCGGGCAGATATCATGCGCGGCTTTGGGGCAGATGTCGTGCGTATCACAGGTGATTATGATGACTCAGTGCGCCTTGCCAAACAAGAAGCTGAGGCACATGGCTGGCACGTCGTCTCTGATACCTCATGGGAGGGCTATTCAGAGCCGCCACGTGATGTGATGGCAGGCTATGGCGTTATGGTCTCTGAGATTAATTATGAGGTTGATGAGGCACCAACCCATGTCTTTTTGCAAGGCGGGGTTGGCGGTCTGGCCGCTGGTGTGGCGGCCGCTTTGCGTCACTATTGGCAAGCGGCAAGCCCGCGCGTTGTGATTGTTGAGCCTGAATTGGCAGCTTGTCTTTATCAAAGCGCGCAAAAAGGCAGTGCGGTGACAGTCGATATTGAAACAGAAACCATTATGGCAGGGCTCTCTTGTGGCGAGCCATCAGAGATGGCATGGCAGGTTCTAGAGGAAGAGGCAGGCGATTATCTGACCATTCCAGATAATCTGGTTGCTCCACTGGTACGGATGCTGGCATGCCCTGCTGGCACGGATACGCCTATCCAAGCAGGGGAGAGTGCGGTTGCTGGCCTTTGTGCTTTGATCGCTGCCCGTATGGATGACACCCTATCTGAAAAATTAGGCCTAGATGCGCATTCCCGTGTCCTTATCATCGGCTCTGAGGGTATTACAGATCAGGAAATTTATGACCAGATAATGCGTGGTGAGTTATGATTGAGCGCGGGTTTACTAACGCTGAGCTAGAGATGCGCTGTGTGCGTGCGCAGGCAAAGATGGCAGAGGCCGGCATGGCGGCACTGCTTATTATGACAGAGGCAGATATCCGTTATTTCACAGGCTTTCATACGCTCTTTTGGCAAAGCCCGACACGACCATGGTTTGTTATCATTCCGCAATCAGGAAAGCCAATTGCGATCATACCTGAAATTGGGGCGGCCTTAATGCGCAAAAGCGGGGTTGAGGATGTGCGCACATGGAGCGCGCCTATGCCAGATGATGATGGTATCAGCTTGCTGGTGGAGGCCTTGTCTGTTTATGAAGCCTCGGGCGGGGTGGTTGGCCTATTGAAAGGTCATGAAACACATCTGCGAATGCCGCTGGGTGATTATGAGGCGGTGATGGCAAAATTGCCTCATCTAAAAACAGCAGATGCCACCGAGATTGTGCGCGGCCTGCGGGTGGTAAAGACGCCAGCAGAGCAAGAGAAATTGCGTCATATATGTGCGATTGGCTCAAAGACTTTTGATGAATTACCGCATTTTGCAAAAGTAGGAATGCCACTTGAAGAGGTGTTTCGCGCTTTTCGGATGGCAGCCTTAGGCCATGGGGCAGATGATGTGCCTTATTTGGTTGGTGCTGCGGGTCAGGGGGGCTATTTGGATGTCATCTCACCGCCAACAAGGCGTCCCTTAGAAACAGGTGATATCTTAATGCTTGATACAGGCGCGACATGGGATGGGTATTTCTGTGACTTTGACCGTAATTATGCCATTGGCAGCGCTGATGATGAGGCACGGCGCGCCTATGATGTGTTATGGCGTGCCACACAAGCAGGTCTTGAAGCCGCAAGAGCAGGTAATAGCTGTGCTGACCTCTTCCATGCGATGGCAAAAATCACTAAAGAAATTGACCCCTCAGGCGGTGATATTGGGCGGTTCGGCCATGGGCTTGGGATGCAATTAACAGAACAGC
>WTHV01000277.1:2866-4492 GCA_011525265.1 Alphaproteobacteria bacterium
ACAAGAGCCGCACCAGAATTGCCGATTATCTAAGCCTTTGAATAAGACAACAGCCAGTTTAGGCATTGAACTGTTGGCCCATCTGGGCGATATTCTGCCCCAATAGGCGCGTGCCAACCTGCCTGTTTCATTGCGGCAAAGATAGGCGCATAGGCTGTTGTGTTTTGCGCCTCATCTGGGGCGCCTCTATCAGGGGTGCCAGCAAATTGAATATGGCCAATCATGTCAAAATGCTTGTGAAATTCGTTTAAAATATCGCCGCCTGATTTTACCACGTGATAGCAATCAAACATCATCTTGCAATGGGGATTGCCAAGCTGGTTTATGATCTCTGCAACATGGTCTGTATCGCGCAAAAAATACCCGTTTGCATCATGATGATTTAAGGCTTCAATCAAAACCGTCATCTTATTTGTTTTTGCGATATCACAGGCAAAGGCAAGGTTTTCTAAAAAGCAGTCTTTTGCCCTCTCGCCATGGGCAAATCCTGCCATAAGGTGAACCGCATTGGCGCCTATCTCTGTGCCATAGGCAAAGGCTTGCTCAATGCTTGCGCGCGCTTCAGATGTTTTTTCAACCCTTGCACATAGCCCCATACTATCGCCTCTTATGGTATTAAGGCTAAGGGCGGGAAGGCCTGTTTGTTGTAAAGCAGCTTTCACCTCATCTGATGACACATCATAGGGCCAGTGAAATTCCACTGCTGCAAAGCCGCATGAATGGGCCTGTCTGATGGCTTCGGGCAGATCATATTCGGTAAATAAAAACCCAAGATTGGCTGAAAATGCTGTCATAATAAAGCGCTTACTAGGTTACGGTTTTGCGGTTATGATAGGCAGGATTATCCCATGAGCGTGTCTTTAAGATATCTGCAAAAATATCCACTGCCTGCCAAATATCAGCAAAGCTTGTATAAAGCGGGGTGATGCCAAATCGCAGTATGTCTGGGGCTCTGAAATCTCCGATGACCCCTTTATCAATCAGCGCACTTATCATGGCATAGCCAGCGGTGGGGTGGGTGAAGGCGATTTGCGAGCCACGCAAATGGGCGTCTTGCGGTGTGATAAGCTGTAACTCATGGCCAGCACATTTTGCCGCCATCAGCGCAATAAAATAATTGCCCAACGCCGCTGATTTATCTGCCACAGCCTGCATATCTATGCCCTCCCATAGAGATAGGGCTTCATCAAGCGCGATGAGTGATAAGATAGGCGGCGTGCCGCACAGATATTGTTTAATGCTTGTATCGGGTTGATAATGTGGCTCAAAGGCAAAGGGGTCTTGATGGGCAAACCACCCTGATAGCGGTTGCTGAAACGCACCTTGATGGGCCTTTGAGGCATAGAGGAAGGCAGGCGCCCCCGGCCCGCCATTTAAGAATTTATAACCACATCCCACGGCAAAATCGACACCAGCCGCGCTAAGATTAACAGGAACCGCACCTGCGCTATGTGCCAAATCCCATAATATCAGTGCGCCAACCGCATGGGCTTTGCGCGTTACATCTGCCATATCATGACGCGCCCCTGTGCGATAATTTACCTCTGTCAGCATCAGCAATGCGACATCTTCATCAAGCAGTGCTTCAATCTCATCAGCGCTTTTTGCCGTTATGATTTCATGGTC
>WTHV01000224.1 GCA_011525265.1 Alphaproteobacteria bacterium
CATCTTCAGGTTGGACAAGTTCTAGTTGGAATGACCTTGCCTCAGAGATTGGCACTGGCACCGCGACATTTACAGCAACAAGTCAAGCCGCAAGTCACGTTTCTGGATCGAATTGCACAGGGTGTTCGGCCGTAGTTGACACAACTTTAACAATTGATTTTTCAGATATGGATCGGAATTACACAGCCGTGACAACATTCACAAAACCCAACTTTAACCCAGAGACATTTACAACGAGTTCTGGCGATATCCCATTGGGTCAGTATAGTTTATCATCAGGCACACTCGTAAACGTAAATCGTCACAATGATTTAGATTCACTTTACATGCAGGAAACACCAATTACGTTCACGTCAACATCTGACCCATCGACACAAATAACAGCGGATATGAGCACGCAATTTTACTATGAAGGATATCAAAGTGATACGTCGGATATTTCATCAACCACTTTGGGTGTAAGAGGTTACACGAAAATCATTTACGATGATGCCAATAGTGGCATTGACCAGCTCAATACGCCTCACTACCCTATGGACCCACAATAGTATTGGTCGGCGTATTTGTCGGGCGTACAAAAAGAGTCTTCGAATGCTAAACATTGCTATTTGTCATATATAAGCCAATACTTATTAGGTATTTGGTTAACTTATGAAGAGGCTTTCATGTTACGTCTGTTTTGTGCCTTTTGTCTTTTTGCTATCTCATCACACGCCTCTGCTCTGACCATCAAATCAGGTAAGACAATAGGGGCAACACAATCATCATCTGATGAGGTGGATGCGGCTGACATTGCGAATGCAGACCCACAGCTTGTTGAAGCACAGCTGCTATTGCAACGATTTTCATTTATTGGCAAGCCGCCTACAGGGCGCTGGGATAATGATTATCGCAAGGCGGCAAAACAATTTTATCAACGCGATTTTAACAAGGCCTATGATGGTGATTACGCAACCACATTACTGGATGATTTGCGCAAAAGACGTCTGGTCATGCCACCCCAACAGGGCAATAGCACATTCGCAGAAGAAACCTATGATGTATCTGGACTTGGCATAAAGGCTGGCTTTGAGGCAGCGTTAGATAAGGACAGATTTCACTTCGGGGAATTAGGCTTCACCGCTCTCAGCTCTACAGAAATATCACCACCCTTTTGCTATCCTACACCGCAAGATTGCACTGATGATAAGCGCATATTCTCACCCAATGCCCATAATGCTGCGATAGGCGATTTTAATGGTGATGGGCATGAAGACATCGCTATCTCATGGATTTACTTCACCCATACAATGCCACGCAGTGAGACGCCATCTCATATCCGCTATTACCTCAATGATGGTACAGGCAAGCTTGTCTCTAGCCCCTCAATCTATAAAGATGACATTATGCCCCTGCGCCATTTCATGTATCGCATGGCTGTGGCTGATTATAATGGTGACGGTGTTGATGACATATTTTCTGGCACGATGGGGGTTATCAAGCGGATAAAAGATGATGGCATGATTAGCGATTTTGAGCCCCATGTCCTGCTGTTGAGTGATGGGAATGGCGCGGTATATGATGCAAGCCATCAGATAGAAGGCCAAGAATTTGGCGGCCTGACACATCAGGCTGGTTTTGCGCATACAAGCTCTGTGGGTGATATAAATTGCGATGGTACGCCAGATATCTATGCCGGTGGTATTCTGTTGATTAATGACGGCACAGGACATTTCTCAAACCAAACAGATGACCTGCCACAGTCTGTTGACATCACAGCAAGCCCACCAAAAGGCGCCTCTATCATTGCTGATTACAATGGTGATGGGTGCGGTGATTTGGTCACTTTTGATTTTAATGGTAATGGCCATGCATGGATGAGTGAAGATGGCAGGCATGACAAGCGAAAGGTTATACAGGTTCCTATCACACATAGCTATGGTGCGGGAAATATGCAGGTCAATAATGCCGTGGCAGGTGATATTGACGGGGATGGCACGCCTGAAATCATTGCCGCAATCCACCGCAAAGACCCCTATTATCACGGCCGGCGCGTTACGATCTTAAAATATAATGATGGGGCATTTCTTGATATGTCTGAAAAGCTGATTTTTGACCCGCGCGATAAGGATGGTCAAGACTATCTGCAAGCCCATGGTGAGGGAACGGTTAGAGTGCGCGATCATGATAATGATGGTGATTTGGACATACTTGACTCGCACGGCGGCTCATATGAAGAAAATGGCCGCTTTGGCATGAGTATTTTTGAAAATGATGGCAAGGGTCATTTCACCATGATAGCGCAAGATGAGATGGTGATGTTGCAAGAGCATATGATTTCAGGCATGAAAGCCAACAGACGCACGCTATCTTATGGCTATCCTATTAATCTGGATGATACAGGACTGCTTGATTATGTCTCTTTCACCATGATGCCATGGGAAAGAGATAGAGCTGGATGGATTGGCTATACGGTAATGGGCAAATAGAGGCACAAAGCCTCGCCCCTTCACCTCTTTATAAGAAGAAGATCCTATAAAAACCGATAAGAACCAAAATAGTTGATAGGCTGACGATGATATTTTCTTTAGACTTCGTTGCATTTTTGAATAAGTCAGAGATTTTGGTGAAATCTAAATCAATTTCAATCTTCATTGGTCTCTTCCTTCTTTGTCGATAAGGCGGCTATTGGTTGAAATTTATTGGCAACGTACAAGCCAGCAAAGATAGCAATCTCATAGGCTACCACACCAAATGGGAGATATTTCACATTAGTGATCATATCACAGGCTTGCTGTAATTCCTTTACATCAATGCCTGTGAAAAGAGCGAGACCGGCTGCGGCTTGGGGGTCTTTTGAAAATGAGCTGACAAGTCCGTCTTGTTCGCCATTGCCACACGCTAATAAAAGTCCGAAATTCTGGCTTAATTCTGCTGATAATTCATCAACAAGTGTAAATGCATTAATGATCTCCCATAACGCAAATACGCTAAACCAAACCAACACAGGCCGCAGCAAGTCACGTCCAAATAAAATATGCGCTGATGCTGTAAATAAATAGAGCGCGATAATGCTTAATATCGCTTGAAACAAAAGGCCGGTTATAAGTTCGCTAACGACATTCGAGATATCGTCCGAGGCGCCAAGCTCGATTGTGCCGATAGACAGATATGTGAAATAAACAATGATGATGGCAAAGCCTTCAGACACATAATCAATCGAGGAAAAATCAAACTTTGCCCGCGCCTTTTCCTTAATTTCACCTGCCTCTGGAAGGGCGCCAAATCTTGCTTTGATCGTTTCAATCAGCTTTTGTTTTAACGCTAAAATTCGTTCACCCATGATTGACCTCGTACCTACTTTATCAAAACGCCACCCTTACCGTTAACGCTAGCACCGTAATTTGACAGAATACTACCGGTAAAATTCCAGCCCCATCTTCATCGTATTTTGCGCGACATCATTTACATGCGCACAATAGTCACCCTTTTAGTCCAACGCTGTTGCACCTGTCTCTACATGAATGATTTTGCCGTCTTTTTTCATGGCAATCATCATAACCGCTTCTCTTGTGTCATCGGGATAGGACATAAAGCTATGCTCAACCAGAATATCGTCATTTTCATAGACGCATCTGCTAGATTCTTGGATGAATTTATCATTCGCCATCATACCAGTGACCATCTCTGACCACTCAGATTTCGTGAATGAATTTCCTGATTTATGAAACGTTACAGTGAAATCATCATGCAACATCGCCAAATAGGCATGAACGTCGCTTTCATCCATCGCCTTTTTAAGGTCTTTATAAAGTGCCATAGTCAATCTCCCCTACAGATCCGTGAGGCAGATGAAAGATGTGCTGTTTTAAGTCTTATTTTTATTGTGGAAAAGGCACACAGCTCTCTCTGCCACTCTCTTACAAGTGCCTGCGAGGCCGACTTATTGTGCTACGTTCTCGCAGCATTATTTTATGGTAAACTAAAATATCTGCCTTGTCATGTATCTTGAAAAACGCGCCTCACAGGCACAGGCTGAGGGTGAGACGCGCTTCTGTAATTTGGAGGCTATTTTTTCACAGAATTAAAGACAGTCGGAGAGACTCTTGCTGTGTAGAACACGGTTGCTGTGATGAAAATCCCGGCAATAATCATGGCATGCGCTATGGCGGTGATACCAAAAATATACACAGAGCCCATCCACATGGAAAAAATAATGCACCACATCCATGCCAGCAATTGCATAACAAGATGCCCTGTCGCCAAGTTTGGGATATTGGAAAGCGGGTTGTATTTTCGTCTCATAACAGAGTTGTAAAGTCTTTTAATCACATCTACCTCCACTGATTACATCTTTCGAATAAATTATAAATTATGTCGATTTTTGACTGTTTCAAGTGGGGCTCAGCAAAAAAGTACCATTACGGTAGCAATTTATACCAATAAGGCGCCTTCTTTTCAGATAGGCGCCCTAGTAATAAGGTACTGTTA
>WTHV01000268.1 GCA_011525265.1 Alphaproteobacteria bacterium
CAATGCCATCAGAGATGAGTTTGATGCGCAAAAAGAAGAAATTGCGCCAGATACAATGCCACTCTTTTCGCTTGCTGCTACTGCCATTGACCGTGTGATGACACAGCGTGACAGCTTAAATCAGGAGCTGGTTGGCTATGGTCAAAATGACCTTATTTGTTATCGCTGCGCGCCTGATGAAGACCCCATATTGGCAGAGCGTGAGGCGGAAAAATGGGGCGCTGTACAAGCGTGGATGGCGGAGCAACATAATGTCCCTTTGCGTGCTTTTGATGGCATCATGCCGCAAGCACAAAGCGATGATGTCGCACCAGCCTTGCAAAAAGCCATTACGGCGATTGATGCTTGGCAATTTGTATCACTCTATCGCGCAACAACCCTATCAGGCTCTGTCTCATTAGGGCTTGCTTTTGTGGCAGGTCATATTGATGTGGCCCAGTTGATGCAACTGGCTTTTTTGGATGATTATTATCAGGAAGAAAAATGGGGTGCAGATGAATGGGCGATTGAGCGCCGCGACCATATTCAAGCAGAATTGCAAGATGCTTTCACATTCTTATCACTTTTATCATCCTAGAAATAATCGCTGTTTTTATCGTGCCGTCTAGGCTAGCTTTTTCAAAGCTAATGCATGGTTCTTGGCTTTGTTCAAAAGCCAGAAATTCACAAAGGGGACTATTATGATTAATATTATCTCACAATTGGAAGAAAAGCGTGCGGCTGCTCGTATGGGTGGCGGGCAAAGACGCCTTGATGCGCAACATAGCAAAGGCAAGCTAACAGCAAGAGAACGCATTCACGCTTTGCTTGATGAGGGCTCTTTTGAAGAGTGGGATATGTTTGTTGAGCATCGTTGTCATGATTTTGGCATGGAAGAGAATAAGATCCCTGGCGATGGTGTCGTGATTGGCTATGGAACAATTTTTGGCCGTCCTGTGTTCGTCTATTCACAAGATTTCACGGTACTTGGCGGCTCTTTGTCAGAGACTCATGCCGCTAAGATTTGTAAGGTCATGGATCAAGCAATTAAAGCAGGCATCCCCATTATTGGCCTAAATGATTCAGGCGGCGCACGTATTCAAGAGGGGGTTGCCTCTCTTGGTGGCTATGCAGAAGTGTTTCAGCGCAATGTGCTAGCCTCTGGCGTGGTTCCGCAAATCTCATTGATTATGGGGCCTTGTGCGGGTGGTGCTGTTTATTCGCCTGCTATCACGGACTTTATTTTCATGGTTGAGGGCTCAAGCTATATGTTTGTAACAGGGCCAGATGTTGTCAAAACAGTCACACATGAAGATTTGACGGCTGATGAATTAGGCGGTGCAAAAATGCATAGCCGTACATCTGGTGTGGCGCATGGCACATTTGCGAATGATATTGAAATGCTCATGCGGACAAGAGAATTGATGAGCTATCTGCCCCTATCAAACCGTGATGAGGCACCTGTCTATGAGGCTATGGACCCGCTTGATAGGCCATCTGTAGTCCTAGAGCAAATTATCCCTGATAACCCAAACGCCCCTTATGATATGAAGCATATTATCAATGAAATCGTTGATAATGGCGAGATGTTCGAAATTCATAAAGATTTTGCGAGCAATGTGATTTGTGCCTTTGCACGTATCGATGGGCGCACAGTTGGTATCGTCGCCAATCAGCCGCTTGTTCTTGCAGGCTGCCTTGATATTAATGCCTCACGCAAAGCAGCACGTTTTGTGCGTTTTTGTGATGCGTTTGAAATCCCGCTTGTCACATTGGTGGATGTGCCGGGCTTTATGCCAGGGCTTTCGCAAGAAACAGGCGGCATTATCTCTCAAGGGGCGAAGCTTCTTTATGCCTATGCAGAAGCAACAGTGCCAAAAGTCACGCTCATCACGCGCAAGGCCTATGGGGGGGCTTATGATGTGATGGCCTCAAAGCATCTCCGCGGGGATGTGAATTATGCTTGGCCAACTGCTGAAATTGCTGTGATGGGACCAGAAGGCGCTGCGCGTATCATCTTCCGTGATGATGCCGATGATGCGGACAAGCTAAAAGAGCGCACGGATGAGTATCGTGAGAAATTTGCGAACCCGTTCGTTGCAGCAGGCCGCGGCTATATTGATGATATAATTATGCCACGTAACAGCCGTCGCCGTATTGGCAGAGCGCTGGAAATGCTGCGCGATAAAGAGCTCAGCAACCCGCCGAAAAAACACGATAATTTGCCACTATAACAGCTGTTTGTTTGAGGATAAAAAAGATGTTTACAAAAATTCTAATCGCAAACCGTGGTGAAATTGCTTGTCGTATTATTGAGACAGCAAAGAAAATGAATATTGAAACGGTGGCTGTTTATTCAGATGCAGATGCGGGGACAAAACACGTTAAAATGGCAGATGAGGCCTATCATATTGGCGGCTCTGCCTCGGCTGAAAGTTACCTAAGAGGAGACGTTATTATTGAGGTCGCCAAAAAATCAGGGGCGCAAGCTATCCATCCTGGTTTTGGTTTCTTGTCAGAGAATTCAAGCTTTGTAGCTGCCGTCGAAGCAGCTGGCCTTGCCTTTATCGGCCCAGATTCCCACGCTATTGAGGTAATGGGTGATAAGATTGAATCAAAGAAATGGGCCGTCAAAGCCGGTGTCTCAACAGTGCCAGGTACCGCAGATGCTGTCACAGATATTGCAGAGGCCAAAAAGGCAGCAGCTGATATTGGCTATCCTGTGATGGTCAAAGCATCTGCTGGCGGCGGCGGCAAAGGTATGCGCGTTGTTGATGATGAAGCCTCTCTTGAAGACGGTATGACAGCTGCTATGAATGAGGCGCGTAATGCCTTTGGTGATGACCGCGTCTTTATTGAAAAATTTGTGGTAAAGCCGCGCCATATTGAAATTCAAGTGCTTGCCGATGGTAAGGGCGGGGCGGTTTATTTGGGGGAGCGTGAATGTTCCATCCAAAGACGTCACCAAAAAGTGCTGGAAGAAGCGCCAAGCCCATTTATCTCAGCTGAGACAAGAAAAGCTATGGGAGAGCAGGCTGTTGCTCTGGCAAAGGCTGTGAATTATCGCTCAGCTGGTACGGTTGAATTCATTGTCGGCGCTAATCAGGATTTCTATTTCCTTGAGATGAATACAAGGTTGCAGGTGGAACATCCTGTAACAGAATTGGTGTATAATCTTGATTTGGTAGAATGGATGATCCGCATCGCCTCTGGTGAAGCGCTATCGCTTGAGCAATCCGCGATTGCACCAAAGGGCTGGGCGATGGAAGCCCGCCTATATGCCGAAGACCCAGAGCGTGATTTCTTGCCATCGATTGGACAGCTTTTGCGCTACCGTGAGCCATCAGGCGAAGGGGTGCGTGTTGATTCTGGTGTCGAAGAAGGCGGCGCTATTTCAATGTTCTATGACCCGATGATTGCCAAATTAATTTCCTATGGCAAAGACAGAGACGAAGCGATTGCGCGCCTTGCCGAAGCGCTTGATACTTATGAGATTAAGGGTATTCAGTCTAACCGTCAGTTCTTATCATCTGTGCTAGAAAATAAAGATTATCAATCAGGTGATATCACAACAGGTTTTATCGCAGCGCATTATGAAGATGGTTTTATTGTGCGCAATGCCGATGGCGATGATCTCACAAAGATGGTGGCGCTTGGCGCGGCTCATGTTTGGCAGAAATCTGTAGCACTTGCCTATGGCAATGCGCGCGCTGATTTTGTAGCAGTGCTGTCACGTGATGCGCTGACCTATCATGAGGTATCTGTCGATGATGCTGGCATGATTATAGTGACCATTGGCGATATATCGCATCAATTGTCTCATGCGCCAGAAAGTGGCCTATTTGCTGGTGAGATAGATGGGGCCTCATTTATCGCCCAGCTAGAGGTTGATAATCATCATGTGACAGTGACAAAAGGGGCAATGCGCGAAAAACTGCAAATTCTGCCATCTCATGTCATGCCATATCTGACGCATATGCCAGTGGTCGATGAAGGCGCTGGCGCTGATGAGGTGATTGCCCCAATGCCAGGCCTGCTGACAAGATTGCTTGTTAAAGAGGGCGATAGTGTCAAAAAAGGCCAGAATGTTGCTGTGATTGAAGCGATGAAAATGGAAAATATGCTTGTCGCTGAGGCAGATGGTGTCGTGAAATCGCTCAAAGCTGCGGTTGGTGATAATCTAAATGTCGAAGATTTGATTATTGAATTAAGCCTTGATGATGAGGGATAATGAAGTCCGCCTCTGATAAATTTCTTGCAATCCTGCCCTCACAATTGGGGGTAGGGCCGCATAGCACGCGTCTTATATATGAGGCGCAAGGTGCCATGCGCCATAAATTATGGGCAAGTGTCATCATCTTATCAGCTACCATCGTTGATGTTATGCGGCATGAAGATCAGATCTTTGATCTTGGTGATGCGTGGGATGATGATATGCCGTCCTATGAAGCGCAGACAGGCTATTTCGAGGC
>WTHV01000092.1 GCA_011525265.1 Alphaproteobacteria bacterium
CAGGGGGGCGTAATGTGCCAGCCACATGCATCGCTGTTGCAATGGCGCCCAAGACCTTATCTCCATCATGGATAATACCGCCCTCATCAGCGAGTATTAAACGGTCGGCATCACCATCAAGTGCAATCCCGACATCTGCGCCCTGTTCAACCACAGCCTGTGCCATTTTGGCAGGGTGAACAGCACCGCAACCATGATTAATATTCAGCCCATCAGGCTCATTATAAAGCGCGATGACCTCTGCGCCCAAGGCAGCTAGTGTCTTTGGCGCTGTCATATAGGCCGCGCCATGCGCGCAATCCACCACGACTTTTAGGCCATCAAACGGCTTTGGGCTATCGCTTGTGGCAACCGTCGCAACGGCATAATCAACATAGGTTTCATTTGTATCAAGGATACGCCTGACACGTCCCATATCCTCTGCATCTGCCAATGCAATCGAGCCTTGCATAAGCTGGCTTATTTCAAGTTCAATTTCATCAGCTAGCTTTTTCCCATTCGGGCCAAAGAGCTTGATACCATTATCATGATGCGGGTTATGGCTAGCCGAGATCATAACACCTAAATGCGCGCCAAGCTTTTCAGTCATTATAGAAACGGTTGCGGTTGGGATAGGGCCAAGCAATTTGCATTCCATCCCAATAGAGGAAAATCCAGCGACGAGCGCCGCTTCAAGCATATAGCCAGATAATCTTGTATCTTTGCCAATCACCACTAGAGGGGGGGTGCCATCTTCGCTTGTCCCATTATCAACAAACCATCTGCCTGCCGCCAAAGCCAAGCGAACCACTGATTCTGCACGCATTGGGCCTGTGTTAATACGTGCCCTGACGCCATCTGTGCCGAAAATACCTGCCATGAATAAACTCGCCTAACCATGCGCCACAAGAGCGCCTTACCTCTTTGCCTGCACTATAGGCAAAGCCCTAGCCCCTGTCCATATTGGCCTTATATGCCCATAATGGCTAGCCATGTTGTAGGGTTTGCACATAGACGCTGATGGCTTGTGCTGTTTGTGCGACATCATGGGTGCGAATAATTTGTGCGCCAGATTCAATCGCGCGCAAGGTCAAGGCCAATGAGCCACCAAGTCTTTCTGTTGCAGGCTCATTGCGTGATAATTTTGCAATAGATGATTTGCGAGACACCCCAATTAATAGCGGCACACCAAGCCCATGAAATAAGGCTGTCCAATTGATAATTTCAAGATTATGTGCAGGTGTTTTGCCAAACCCAAAGCCTGGATCAATCGCAATATGGGTGCGCGGCACACCAGCTGACCTTAGCGCCTCAATGCGCATTTCAAGCCAATCATAGACATCCAATGGGGCAAAATCATAAGAAGGGTTTTGCTGCATCGTCTCAGGCGTGCCTTGCATATGCATGGCAATACCATAGCCACCTGAGGGGGCTTGCGATAATGTGGCAAGAAGCGCTTCTGCGCCCTCATCACGAAAACCGGCAACATCGTTAATAATGGGCGCACCTGCTTTGGCGGCATGGCTCATCACATTTGTATGGCGTGTATCAGCAGAGACAATATGGCCTTGAGCGGTCAATGCTTCGATGATTGGCACAATGCGCCTTATCTCTTCATCTCGTGCCACAGGCTCAGCACCGGGGCGTGTTGATTCGCCCCCAATATCTAAAATCCTTGCCCCATCATTGGCCATTGTAAGGCCATTGGCAATGCCATCTTCAGCGGCAAAATTCACACCGCCATCAGAAAAGCTATCAGGGGTAGCATTGACGATTCCCATAATTTGTGGCTCTGCCATTGATAAGGTGGCAAAATCATCACGCGGCGCACAAAGGCGCGCTAATTGCGCCTCTGCTGTCAGTTTGTCAGATGCCTCAGACAGCCAATCATCAACAGTTTTGCGCGTGGCAATGATGTCGGATGGCGCATCGCCTCTTTGGATAATATCAACATGGCTAAAGCCCATCCAACCACCTGCTAGATGATGATAGCTCGTTGCGTTCATTTTGCGCACCACGCTATCCCATGCGACAAGTCCCACAGGCCTGATATACCGACGCCGCCCATGAGGCGGCGTTGGCAGGTCTTTTACATAAGTGAGGCTCATCTATGCCCCATCTGGCCCTGCAGGCTCACCTGACGGCTTTGCTGAGCGTCTGCCACCTGTTGGCAGGCCTGAGCGTGGCTTTTTCGCGCGTGGCTCTGAAGGCTCATCATCTGAGCCATCATTGCGTGATAATGTACCACCTTCTACGATGATTTTAATTTCTTCACCGTTTAACGTCTCATATTCAAGGAGACCTTGCGCAAGGTTTTCAAGTTGATCATTATGCTTTTTCAACAGGTTTTCAGCATCTGTATAAGCCTCATCCACAATGCGGCGTACCTCTGCATCAATCAGATCAGCGGTCCCTTCAGACACGGTCTTTTGCTGTGTAACAGAACGACCTAAGAAGACTTCTTGCTCATCACCCGCATAGGCTAAGAAGCCAAGCTTGTCGGACATACCCCCATTCGGTCACCATACGGCGCGCCATATCGGTCGCCATTCTGATATCAGATGAGGCACCTGTGGTGATTTTATCAGCACCAAAGATGAGGTCTTCTGCGATACGACCCCCACAAGCCACACGCAAATCAGCCAAGATTTTATCATAGGCAAGCGACACACGGTCACCTTCTGGTAGACGCATCACCATACCAAGGGCACGGCCGCGTGGGATGATGGTTGCTTTGTGAATAGGATCAGAGGCTGGCAGATGAAGTGCCACAACTGCGTGGCCTGCCTCATGATAGGCGGTAAGGCGCTTTTCATCATCTGTCATGACCATTGAGCGACGCTCTGAGCCCATCATAACCTTATCTTTGGCTTCTTCGAATTCAGCCATTGATACAGTTCTGCGCCCTTTGCGCGCGGCAAGCAATGCTGCTTCATTGACCAAATTGGCCAAATCTGCCCCTGAGAAGCCGGGCGTACCACGAGCAATTGTGCGTGGCTCAACATCATTTGATAATGGTGTTTTACGCATATGCACTTTCAAAATGCGCTCACGGCCAAGCAAATCTGGGTTTGGCACAACAACTTGACGGTCAAAACGACCCGGACGCAATAAGGCAGGGTCAAGAACATCAGGACGGTTTGTGGCAGCAACAAGGATAACCCCTTCATTTGCCTCAAAGCCATCCATTTCAACAAGCATTTGGTTTAGCGTTTGTTCACGCTCATCATTACCACCGCCAAGACCAGCACCACGATGACGGCCAACCGCATCAATCTCATCAATGAAGATAATACAAGGGGCGCTTTTCTTACCCTGTTCAAACATATCACGCACACGGCTTGCACCAACGCCGACAAACATCTCAACAAAGTCAGAGCCAGAGATAGAGAAGAATGGCACATTTGCCTCACCCGCAACTGATTTTGCGAGCAACGTTTTACCTGTACCAGGAGGGCCCACCAATAAAACACCTTTTGGAATCTTACCACCAAGGCGTTGGAACTTTCCTGGGTCTTTGAGGAATTCGACCACTTCTTCTAATTCTGTCTTTGCTTCGTCAATACCTGCCACATCATCAAATGTGACACGCCCATGTGCTTCAGTTAGCAATTTGGCACGTGACTTACCAAAGCCCATAGCCCCGCCTTTGCCACCACCTTGCATTTGACGCATGAAGAAAATCCAAACGCCAATGAAGAGCAACATAGGGAACCATGAAAGCAGTAATGAGAAGAAGCCCGGCGAATTGCTATCATCAGGGCGTGCTTCGATACGCACATCATTATCTGTTAAGATACCGACAATATCAGCACCCTCTGGCACATAGGATGATAGCTGTTGATTATCCTTTGTACGCGCAATAATGTTTTTGCCTTCAATGACAACATCTCGCACTTGGCCTGATTGCACGGAGCTTACAAAATCAGTGTATGCCACATTGCGTGACGCACCATTTGATGCCGGATTTTGAAATAGGTTGAACAATGACATCATTGCGATACCAATAATCACCCAAATAAATATGTTGCGGCCAAGATTGTTCACGAGGCGAACCCTTTATCTAAAAATTTTATCGCTTTTGCCTAAATTGATACGAGATGCGCGCAAAATAGACTAGTTATAGCTCATAAGGCTTGTTGCTATCCTGCTAAGCGGGTAGATGGCAACTTGTTCTGTTGGCCAATCCAAACGCTGAAAACAACCCTTTTGTACCATGTTCTTAATGTGGGGAGTGATAGGGCTATCGTCAAGGGCATGAACAAAAGGAAATAACAATCTTATGGGGTGCGGTTTTAATAAAAGCTGCTTGCGATAGGAATTATCGGCATCATAAGCGTCTAAACGCCGTTGTGTCATAGGGTGTAGAACAAGTGCGACATTTGTGCGCACCAATAAGCGTCCCTTATAAATCATATCTGTACCAGCTGGCACGATCATAGGCTGATGCGGGCGTCCTGCCTCTGGGAAGACGTGAATCTGCCCTCCTTTATAGCTGAGCTGACAACCGCCAAGCGTTGCATTTTGCTGATGAAGGATAGCCGCCAATAGACGTGTCACACTCATTGCCGAAGGGGGATAACCGCCATCACCTGTAAAGGACAGGATTTTCTGCAAAAGCAAAAGCTGTAAGGGCTTTGGCAATTCTGCAAAGGACGTGAAATCACAGATAAGCGCCAAGCCAGACTCATCGGCGCGAACCGCTGTGCGCCAAAAATCATCAAGCCTGCACCACAAAGATTCGCTTATTGTTCTAGCATAGTTGCCAAGTTGGCATAATTGCGTGCCAAGAATAGGGTCTTGTTCTAAAATAGCGCGCCATCGCACACGTTCAAACGCCTGATTGTGATTGGATGGATCAGAGATGAAGTCATAGGCATTGTCACGGCAATAGGCGACAAGCACCTCTTTTGGCACGCTTAAAAATGGGCGAATAGACATCACATGATTGATAGAGGTCACTGCCCTGATACCGCTAAGCCCTTGCAGGCCTGACCCATGAGATAAGCGCATGGCAATGGTCTCTGCCTGATCGTCGCGGTGGTGACCAAGCCATAAAATACCGCCCTTTTTGCGCGCATAAGCACAAATCAGATCATAGCGGTGTTTGCGCGCCCATTCTTGGCGTGCGGCTTTAGGGGGCGGGGCAGAAATTGTAAGGATTTCTGCTGTAATGCCATAGGAGCGTGCGCGCCTTGCCACCAATTGCGCTTCTGATTGTGCCTCTGGGCGCAGATTATGATTAACGATGACAGCGGTGAGCACCCTGCCTGTCTGGCGGGCGACATCATGCAAAATATGTAATAAAGCGGTCGAATCAGCCCCGCCAGACAGTGCAACTATCCAATGACCACTATCTGGCAAATCTCCGCTTTTTGATAGCGCAGAGAGAGACGCATTGACCGCGTCAATCAACAGTGTAGGGCTGGCGTCTGTTTTAGCTTTCACAAGATGCCGCAGTTGTTAATTCACCAAGGCGTGTCAAGAATGACTCACTTGGCTGATCAAGCATATTTGGCAAGTCAGAGAAGATTTGGCAGGCCTGTTCTGCGGTGGCGAAATTGAGCACTGATTCAGCAATCATCAAAATCGCTTCTGGCAGGCGGGCATCATCTGGGAATTCTGAATTAAATTCCGTAAATGACATTGCTGATTTGCCGTAATCACCTTGGATGAATTGCACACGTCCTAACCAATAAAGCACATCTGCTGATCGCGCATCCTCGGGGTGTAATTCACGGAATTCAGCGAACCCTGCCTCTGCTGTTTCAAGGTCATTTTGCAACATGCTGCCAAAGGCAAAGCGATATTGCTCTTCTGCTGTGCCCTCAGGTAGAACCGTAATGGCAGGCTCTTCTTGTGCTATCAGCTCTTCTTGTGCGGCTGGCTCGTCAGTCGAATCATCTGTGGCTTCTTGTGCGCTCACATTATCTGATGGTGCAGCATTATTGCCCTCATCGCTTATAAGCGCTGTGGCAGTCACATTATCTTCATCTGTATTTTGACTGGCTAGATTACCATCTGTCGCATTATCTTGGCTGGCATTATCTGCCTCTGATTTAGCCAATTCGGCTATGAGCGCATCATCTTTTTCAACGCTCCATGTCGCGCCGCCTGTGTCATTATCGCGGCTCATAGAAACGGCAGGGGCAGTGCCACCTGCTGATACGCCATCTTGCAAAATTGCGTCTGTTAACTCATCACTGCTGAGTGACAATAATGTTTGCATTCTTTTTTCAAGGCGTAAGACACGAAATTCAATATCAGATGACAACTCAATAGAGCGACGCAGGCGTTGGTTCAAAATATCAATCGTATCGCCAAGCTCGCCCATCTGTGCTTTTAACGCTTTTATCGCAGATGCTTGGCTGCGCGTGTCATCCTCTGCGGCAGATGCTAATTCTTCAATTTTCATGCGCATTGAGCGGAATTCGGTTTCAATCGTTCCGCGCACTGTCTTTAAATTATCTTCGATCGTATTAAGACGCATTTGTTGACGTGCCATCAGCGCCGAATTTGAGTCAGATGACTGTGCTAAAGCTGATGAAAGCGGCATTGTCCCAATGACCGCCACAAATCCCATCACTGCTGTTAGGCGTGATACTGTGCCAAATGATGCTAAAACACGCATAGTCTTCTCTTTCCCTTGGTCTTACAAATCTCAATCATGACCTTATTATATCAATCATGCCTTCTTCTTAAAACCAGAATAGGGCAAAAAAAAGACCTCGCACAATGCAAGGCCTTTTTAGTCATGATAAATAAAGCGCGTACGCTATTAGTTCAATACTGTTACAGAGCGACGATTCTTCGCCCATGCATCTTCGTTTGAACCAACAACAGCTGGACGCTCTTTACCGTAAGATACGATACGAATGCGTGAGCCATCTACGCCCTTTGCAACAAGATAGTCACGTGTGGCAGATGCGCGGCGCTCGCCCAATGCCAAGTTGTATTCTCTTGTACCGCGCTCATCGGCGTGGCCTTCAATCTTCACGCGGAAGCTAGGCTTTGCGTTCAACAAGGCAGCCTGTGCATCCAATGTCGCCATGGCGTCAGCTGAAAGCTGTGATGAATCGTAACCGAAAAGCACTGTATCACCGATTGACATCATTTCAGCGCGCGCAGCTTCCAAAGCTGAGTTATCAGCGTTTGATGCAGCAGAGGCTGTTGATGATGACGATGTTGTTGATGATGCTGATGATGAAGCTGTTGAGCTTGTTTCCGCTGTTGTGCCGGCAGATGAGCCTGCTGCTTCTTCAGTGATTGTTGATGCTGTTTCACAAGCAGCTAGGAAAAATGTAGCTGCAAAAAGTGTAAGTAAAGGTTTGAACATTTTATGCTCCCAAAAAGATGAACAAACCATTTAGGCCTGAACAAATGCGAATCTATACCCGTAATTTTATGCGAAAATGCCTCGAAATCGCAACATTATTCGCAACACTACGCTTTTTTTGCATAGCGAAAAACTTCCAAATACGGTTTCAATAGCATTTAACGGCCATTCTAGCAAGTATTTCATGAGATACTTACCTAAACAGGCTAACGCAATAAAGGTGACCATGCCGGGTCACTGGCATCAGCCGGCGTAATAATACGGCTTTCATTAAAACCTGTTATATCAACACGATACATAGCCACCTCGCCGCCACTGCCATCTGCTTCGCGCGGCTCTTGCTTGAAATACATCAAAACACGACCATTTGGCGCCCATGTTGGCCCCTCAACAAGATAGCCTCTGGCAAGCAATCTTTCACCAGACCCATCGACATTCATCACGCCAATGAAAAATTCACCGCGCACAATTTTTGTAAACGCAATGATATCACCACGCGGTGACCATACAGGCGTCGCATAACGCCCCTCGCCATAGCTGATACGCTTCACGCCTTTGCCATTGCGATTCATCACGTAAAGTTGCTGTGCCCCACCCCTGTCTGAGTTAAAGACAAGCTGCGTGCCATCTGGGCTATAAGATGGGGAGGTATCAATAGAGGGTGATCTTGTTAATTGCGATAAGTCTTGAGTCTTCAGATCAAGCTCATAAATATCAGTTGTGCCATCTTCTGCGAGTGACATGATAAGCGCATCACCATCTGGGCTAAAGCGCGGCGAGAATGTCATGCCAGGAAAAGAGCCCACTCTTTCTGTACGCCCTGTGGCAACATCCAAAAGATAGACATTTGGCTCATCATTAAAATAATTTACATAAGCAATTTCATGCGCTTTTGGTGAAAAACGAGGCGTTAACACAAGGTCATAGCCTGATGTTAAAAAGCGATGATTATGGCCATCTTGATCCATAATAGCGAGGCGTTTAATACGCCTATCAGCTGGCCCTGATTCTGAGACATAGACGATTTGCGTATCAAAATAGGCGCTATCGCCTGTGAATTCCTCATACACAAAATCTGCTATCTGATGAGATAAGCGACGCATACCATTTTGATCTGTTGACCCCTCACCAGAGGTAATGTCACGCTGGGCAACCACATCCCATAGCACAAATTCAATCTGCAATGCCCCGCCATCATCAATATAGGCAGAGCCGATGAGAAGGCCTTGCACGCCAAGCGGAATCCAATCATTGAAATCAGGGCGGATATCTGGGGAATCTGGCGGTGCAATAAAGGCCGCACCATCCACTGTTTTAAACTGGCCAGAGCTTTCGAGATCATCTGAGATAATCTGGGCAATTTGACGGCCAATATTTGTTGGCAAGCCATCTGGACCTGTGAAATCAGCAATGGCAATCGGGATAGGCGCCACTTGCCCTGATGTAATATCAAGACGCAAGGTTTGCGCCTGAGCCGACATAGAAGCAGGCATAAGCGATGAAAATAGCACCACCATCAGGGCGACCAATAGATTTTGATAATATCGCATCATAATTTGTCTCATTACTTGTGCAGCCTTTTTATCACGTCTTGCCAACTCATTTCACATCATTTTCGCTTATTATGACCTGTCATCACTGCGAAATAAAGCGCGGATCAAATCCAAAGATAAATTCCCGCCATTGATCATATTTCTCACGCGGCAATGGCAGAGGTGACGCATCTAGCACTGCGCGCAATGCCGCATTCGCTGCCGCGCGATAAATCCTATCACTATTATAGCGTTTGACCTCCACAATGCTTGCTTCGGTCACTGACCCATCAGGCTCAAGCCGCACATAAATATCGACCTTTAGCTTATCTGCACCTGCCGCGGCAGGTGGCGGGTTCCAGCGTTTGGCAATATGGATGCGCACCCTATCAAGCTCAGACAGACCAATTGGCGCAATGCTTGGCTTGGCATCTGTCTTATCTGTTACCTTAGAGACAACATTAGACAAATTTGTGGCAACATTTTGTTTTGCTTTCTCTTTTTTAATTTTCTGTGCCTGTTTTTCCTCAGCCTCTTTTGTTTTTTGAATGTTGGCAAGATTCTGCAAAACGCCATTGGCAGCCTCTTCGCGCTTTTTATCCTGCTGTGACTTTTGCGCAAGCTCATTGATCTTGCTCAAGTCAGGCTTTGGTTTCGGCTTTTCTTTTGGCGCTGGCTTTTTCGGCGGTGCTGGGCGTGGCTTTGGCCGTGCAACTGGCTTTGCCGCAGGTTTTGGCTCAGGTTTTGCCACAGGCTTCGCAACAGGCTTGGCAACCTCTGGCGTCTTTTTATCTGGCAATATCTCGGCGCTTGCATCAACAGGCTTGGGCGCAGGTTTCGGCTCTGGTTGCGCCTCTGGCTGTGCTTCTGGTTTTTGTGGCGGCGGCGGCGGAGGCGGCGGAGGCGGCGGTGGTTTTGGGCGTGCCTTTTCCTGATTTTCATCATCTTGCGGCGCACCTTGTGAGGCAGAGGCGATATTTGTGAGTTCTGCCACATCGACAATATCAATGATCACAAGCTGATCGTCATTCAAATCTGAATTATCAAATGACGGCCAGCTGATTGTCATAGCTGTGACAACCAGTGCATGAAATCCCACAGATATCAGTGCAAAACGATTCATAAGAGTACTTTATCCACCTTTGTGCGCGTGACGCTTACCCATCATCTGGTAATTGCGCGACCAAGGCGACACGCTCAAAGCCAGCTGTTTGAATACGACCCATCAATTCAACAACTTCGCCATAAGAGACAGCCCTGTCACCACGCACAAAAATACGTACATCAGGGTTTGCTTCAGAGACAGCTGTAAGGCGCGGGATTAATTGCTCTTCTGCAATCGCATTATCTTGCAGATAAATCTCACCACCTTCTTGGATAGAGACCACCAAAGGCGCGGCATTGGCTGAAATTTGCCCCGCACGTGTCTTTGGCAAATCCACAGGAATGCCAACCGTCAAAAGGGGCGCTGTCACCATAAAGACAATCAACAAAACAAGCATGACATCCACAAAGGGTGTCACATTAATCTCACCCATAGGTCTATGGCGTGAACGCCCTGCGCGCCCATCTGGCTTATTCAACGAGGCCCCCATATTAGCGGTCTCCCTCATCAAGTTGGCGTGCCAATAATGTTGAAAATTCTGAGGCAAATGTATCAAGCTGTGCGCCGCGTCTTTGCAAATCGCCTGAGAATTTATTATAAGCGGCAACCGCTGGAATGGCCGCGGCAAGACCAAGAGCGGTCGCAAAAAGCGCTTCGGCAATACCAGGGGCAACAACAGCAAGAGACGTGTTCTTTGATTCAGCGATAGATTGGAAGGCATTCATAATGCCCCAGACAGTCCCGAACAAACCTACAAAAGGAGATACAGAGCCTATAGAGGCAAGGAAATTCATCCCCTTTTCCATCTTGTCCATCTCTCTTGTGATCGTGAAATTCATGGAGCGGTCAATACGGTCAACAAGAGAGGCTTTGAGGTCAGCACGTCCAGAAGATGTTAGACCCTTTGCAGAGGCTCTGCGCCATTCACGCATTGCAGCGACAAACACACGTGCTTGTGCATTATTGGGATTTGCCCCTGTTGTATCATAGAGATTATCCAGCGATCCGCCTGACCAAAAATCAGCTTCAAAGGCTCTTGTGCGTGCGCTTTCGCGGCGCAAGCCAACGACTTTTTCAAAGATAATGGCCCAACACCAAATGGAAGCCCCTACCAATAATAGCATCACAAATTTCACAAGTGGGTCTGCTGCCCAGAACAGACCCATAATTGTCAAATCATGTGCTGTTTGGCTCACCGTCAAATCAATTTCAGCCATCTTATATCCCCTATTTCAACCGTCACATTTGCCCACTCTAGCTTTTGAGCAAATCACATATGTTCAATAATTCTTTTTTAGTTAGCACCCTGCCGACATTATTATTCATCGCATCATTTATTTATCACATCGTCATTTTGGCAATCAAATCTGAATCAAACCGCACAGGACGCCCTGCTTCATTGACCATGACAATTTCCACCTCAACATTGGCAAAAATATGTCCAAATGTGCTTTTTTCACCTGTCGTCTCATTGTCCGGTGCTGATGTGATGATTTGTGATGCCACAAGACGCGCTTTGCCAAGCTCTTTAAGGCGTGTCTGAACAACAACTTCATCGCCAAGCTTTGCTGGCCGCAGATACTCTAATGAGGCACGGCGAACAACAAATCCTGTTTTCTTCTCATAAAGATTATCACCCTGAGAGACCCCAATGACCCGCAACCAGCCAGACCTGCCACGTTCGGCAAAACTGAGATAATTCGCATGATAGACAATGCCGCCCGCATCCGTATCTTCGAACTGCACCAATAAAGGGTAATAATGAGCATCGCCATCAACCCACCCATCAAGCACAGCACGCGCATTATCAGGGATAATACCCCCAAAAGGGTGTTTTTCAGATGACATTATACCGTGTCCTCATCCTGATGAGATAACAGATCAAGTTGCACTGAGGCGGTTGGTGGCGGCGTGAGCCCTAGATAATCCCAACCAGTGCGCGACAAGCACCGCCCGCGCGGTGTCCGCATTAATAAGCCTGTCTGCATTAAATACGGCTCAATAACCTCTTCAAGCATATCGCGTTGCTCTGCCAATACAGCTGCCAGCGTCTCAACACCCACAGGCCCACCGCCATAATTATCAGCAAGTGCTGAGAGGTAGCGCCTATCCATCTGATCAAGACCCGTTGCATCAACATCCAACCGCAATAAGGCTTTATCCGCGACCTCTGCTGTAATAACAGCCGCCCCTTCAACAGAGGCGATATCACGCACGCGCCGCAACAAACGCCCTGCAATACGCGGTGTGCCCCTTGCGCGTCTGGCAATTTCAAGCGCGCCATCTTCGGCCATCACTAAATTAAGCTTCACAGCTTGTGCCTGCAAAATCACAGATAATTCTTCTGCTGTGTAGAATTGCATCCGCATTTGAATGCCAAAACGATCACGCAAAGGCGTTGTCAAAAGGCCTGCTCTTGTTGTGGCACCAACAAGGGTAAAGGGCGGCAAATCAATGCGTACAGAACGCGCAGATGGCCCCTCGCCTATCATCAAATCAAGCTGGAAATCTTCCATCGCAGGATAAAGCACTTCTTCAACCGCTGGGTTGAGCCTGTGAATCTCATCAATAAATAGCACATCATTTGGTGCCAAATTCGTGAGCAATGAGGCAAGGTCACCTGCCCGTGCGATGACAGGGCCAGAGGTCGCACGAAAGCCAACCCCCAATTCGCCAGAGATAATTTGTGCCATGGTTGTTTTACCAAGACCTGGCGGGCCATGAAGCAAGATATGATCCATAGCCTCTGTGCGCCCACGCGCAGCTGCGATGAACATCTCCAAATTTTGCCTGCCAACACCTTGGCCGATGAAATCATCAAGGCGCTTTGGTCGCAGCGCATGGTCATGTGCTTCATGCTCTTCGATTTGATGGCCTGAAGATAGGCGGTGATCATCACTCATCTAGCGACGCTCCTTCTTGCCAAGCTCTTTGAGAGCCGCGCCAATTAATGCCGCACTATCCCTATCAGCATCACCTGCAATCATATCACGTAACACAGCCCATGCTTCCGCCCGCGCATAGCCCAAATTCACAAGGGCAGACAGCGCATCATTCATAGCAAGCTGTGATTGTCCCTCATCAGCATTTGTGGCACCTGCGGCGGGTGATCCAGCCATCGTACCAGCGGCAGGTGCAATCGCAAGCGCCTTTAATTTGCCTAGCTTTTCAGCCAATTCATTCACAATACGTGTGGCAATCTTAGGCCCAATACCATCAGCTCTTGTAATCATAGCTTTATCACCTGCCATAATCGCCTCTTCGACCTCTGACGGGGCAAGTGTTGATAAGATAGCAATCGCTGCTTTTGCGCCAACACCTTGGACGGTTTGCAATAATAAGAAGGTCTCTTTTTCATGGGCAGAACTAAAGCCGAATAAGGTCATTGAATCTTCTCTGACAATCATTTCGGTCAGTAATTTGACGGTACCGCCAACATCGCCAATTGCCGCTAATGTGCGTGCGGTTGCGGTGACCAAATAGCCAACACCCCCGACATCTATGACAGCGTGGGTGAGTGTTTTTTGTGCTAATGTTCCAGAAAGATGGGCAATCATGATCTATCGAGCCTTGTTCTTTTGTTCTTTGGCAAGTGCTGCGGCAATCGCTGCTGACAGCCCCTTACCCCCAACAGATTTACCGCCTATCACCTTATCAGAATAGGTTTTTGCTGATTGTGCCGCTATCCGTCCTGCTTGTCCAAGCAAAACCCCATTTGCCGCCTCATGGATGCCGGCAATAGCCAAACCAAGCGCATCAGCGGCATCAGCACCCTTTGGCACAATACCAAGCAAATGCG
This sequence comes from Alphaproteobacteria bacterium, assembly GCA_011525265.1. Classification (GTDB taxonomy): domain Bacteria; phylum Pseudomonadota; class Alphaproteobacteria; order Puniceispirillales; family Puniceispirillaceae; genus UBA685. The sequence goes on from WTHV01000092.1 coordinate 13,752, forward strand.
AGACCATCGCTTGCATTTGCTTTTTATCTGCCGTCCCAGTTCCTGTGACTGCTTTTTTTGCCAGACGCGGGGCAATTTCTTGCAAAGGCAGGCCATGTGATGAACAAGCTGCCATAGCCACACCACGTGCCATACCGAGCTTCAAGGCAGATTTCGCGTTTTTCGCAACAAACACTGATTCAATAGACGCTGCCATCGGCCCATAATCTTGGCAGACAGCCACAATCCCATCAAATATGATTTGCAGTCGGTGATGGTCATCCTGATCAGGGCTTGTTCTGATTTGACCATGACCAAGGTGAAGAAGGGCATTGCCATGCTTTTCAATAATACCCCAGCCTGTACAAGTCAGACCGGGGTCAATGCCAAGCATTCGCATGCGTGCCCCCTCTTCCTAGATTTTTGCGATAGATGCTAGCTTTCAATCGCTGCTAGCACCTCGTCAGAGATATCAAAATTTGATGACATAGCTTGCACATCATCATTATCATCTAAGACTTCCATTAATTTCAAAAGCCCTTTGGCATGATCAGCTGTGACTTCAACCAGATTTTGCGGCTTCCATGTAATCGCCGCCTCTGTTGGCGCACCAAAGCTCTCTTCAAGCGCATCACGCACAGTGTTAAAATCTTCGATAGCACAGATAATCGCGTGACCATCATCATCTGATTCTACATTGTCAGCCCCTGCTTCAAGAGCCGCTTCAAACATGGTGTCTGCATCAGCCGCATCAGCGTCAAACAAAATCTCACCAACCTTATCAAACATAAAGCTAACAGACCCTGTCTCACCCAATGAGCCATTATATTTGCTAAAAGCGGCGCGCACTTCAGAGGCTGTGCGATTGCGGTTATCGGTTAATGTTTCGACAATCAGTGCCGTACCACCTGGCCCATAGCCTTCATAGCGAATTTCTTCATATTGCACATC
>WTHV01000139.1 GCA_011525265.1 Alphaproteobacteria bacterium
GTCATATATTCTGCTAATACCGAGCGCACGGCATTAAGATTACAGACATACAAAATAGATTTTGCCATTAGCCTTTATCTTTCGAGGTAAGCACGCAAATAAGAGTGAATAAGCGGCGTGCGGTTGCATGGTCAACAGTCGCATGATTGGATAGCCTGTCTTGCAAGGTCTCAGACCCTTCATCATGAAGCGCCCTGCGCCCCATATCAATCGCCTGAATTTGAGACGGTGATTTGGTGCGAATTGCGTCATAATAGCTATCACATACTTGAAAATAATCGCGCATGATGCGGCGCAAAGGCCCTAGTGCCATAAAAAAATTCACCAGCATCTCATCACTTACATCACGAATATCGAAATGGATATGACGCTGATCAGTGCGCATGTAGAGATGGTAAGGGCCATCATGTTTTGATAATTTGAACTGATTTTCATCCAGCAAATCAAAGATAGCCACAGCGCGTTCATGCTCTTGGGCAGAGCTAATCCGCTTTGTTGGATCCATCTCTAGCTCCAACTTTACGATACGTGCTGTTTCATCATGTTCTAATTCAGGATGTTCCATCATGATCAATCATTTGAGGCAGGGCCGCTCTTTGTCAAGAAACCGCGCGTTATTGGGGCTGGTTTATGCACCGTGATAGTCTTTACTAGCCTCTCTTATGCGCTCCACCCAAGCGCCAATATATTTCGGGCTTGTTTTAAATGCGGCACGATTAACGGCAAAGCGTGATGATATATCAGCGATATGTTCCACCTCAACAAGACCATTTGCGACAAGTGTTGAGCCAGTTTCAACCAAATCCACAATGCGTCGGCATAGTCCCATACCAGGGGCGAGTTCCATTGCGCCATTCAGCTTGATACATTCAGCCTGCACGCCGCGATTGGCAAAATGCTTTGCGGTGACATGAGGGTATTTTGTTGCAACACGCAAATGTGACCAGCTTTTGGGATCATCTTCTTCTGCAAGATTTTCCGCGCACGCAACCGCCAGACGGCATTTACCTACCTGCAAATCAATCGGGGCATAAATTTCTGGATGGTCAAATTCCATTAACACATCTGACCCCGCAACAGCCATCTGTGCTGCACCATAGGCTAAAAATGTTGCCACATCAAAAGAGCGCACACGGATAACATCAAGCTTAGGATCATTTGTTTTAAACCGCAGACGGCGATCTTTTTTATCAAAAAACGCCTCTTCCATCTCAAGCCCTGCTTGGCTGAAAATCGGTAATATCTGATCAAGAATACGACCCTTTGGCAGGGCTAAGACATAAGTCTCGCTCATCTTGTGCTATCCTTTATTCCTGCTGATTACTGCTATCAGCGGCCTTAAACCTCATGTGATGGCTTTGCAATTGCCGGTCGTGGCGGTGCGATATCGCCCGCACTCATCATCAAATCATCTATGATAAGGCGTAATGCTGCACCGGCTGAAAATGTAAAAATAAGCGCGTTTGTGCCATCTTGTTCTTGTTCATACGAAACTTGCAGCAAATTGTAAAATAAAGATGGTGCATTATCAGCGTTAGGCTTAGCCATATTTTTCTGCAACAAAGCGCGCACCTTGCCAATACGAAGCCCCATAAGAACGCGCTCATCACGATTAGCGCTCTGCTCCCAGCGATAACGGTCTGCCACCATGACAACTTCGTGGCGCGCTTTATCATAGTGAATGTCATGCGGCGCAATTAGCGCATCTTGCAAAAAGGCAGACAACATCGTGACATCCTCTTGCGAGGCTATGATAAATTGAATGGGCTTATCATTGGCATTTTGTGTCATCAGATGTGCGCCTCTTTTGTGCTAACCGCGTGCCTTATTAGCCTGCCGCTCTCGTAAGCGTGGCACCGCACGCTTGCAGGCGGGATTCTAAATTCGCATAGCCTCTATCAAGGTGATAGATTTCACTAATTTCTGTCTTACCATTCGCGCACATAGCCGCCAGAACAAGAGAGATAGATGCGCGCAAATCTGTTGCTTTCACAGGCGCCCCTTTCAGCCCATCAATCTTCCCCTTAACGGTGGCATAACTGCCATCAACGGTAATATCAGCGCCCATGCGCATTAATTCTGGCACATGCATGAACCGGTTTTCAAAAATTGTCTCAGAGATACGCGCATAGCCATCAGCTATACACATCAAAGCCATATATTGCGCTTGCAAATCTGTGGGAAACCCAGGATAGGGTGCAGTTTCAACATTGACCGCTTTCAAATCTGTGCTTGGCAAGACGGTAATGCTGTCAGTATCAATGCTCATGCGAACGCCCACATCTTTTAAGATGGCCAAAAGCGCATCAAGATGATCAGGGCGTACCTTATGCAAGCGCAAATTACCGCCTGTCATTGCCGCACCGATGATAAAGCTTCCAGCTTCAATGCGATCTGGGACAACATCATGTGTTGCACCATGCAAAGCCGCAACACCATCAATCGTAATCACATCTGTGCCATGACCTGATATCTTTGCGCCCATCTTATTCAAACATTCGCCCAAATCTGTAATTTCAGGCTCTCTTGCGGCATTGATTAATTTTGTCTGCCCCTTGGCAAGGGCGGCCGCCATCATCGCATTTTCTGTCGCACCAACAGAGACATTCGGGAACACAATATTTGCCCCTGTCAGACCATGAGGCGCGCGTGCTTGAATATAGCCATCTGCCAATTCAACCACCGCGCCCAAAGACTGCATCGCTCTGATATGCAAATCCACAGGGCGTGAGCCAATCGCACATCCCCCTGGCAAAGAGACACGCGCCTCACCATAACAGGCCAATAAGGGGCCAAGCACCAAAACAGAGGCACGCATGGCTGAGACCAAATCATAAGGGGCGTCAAAATTTGTGGCCGCACCAGCTAGGCTGATTACCTCATCTTGAAATTGAATATCAAGGCCATGATTTGTTAACAGACGCATCAAAAGACGCGTATCTGATAAATCTGGCATATTGGTTAAGGTCAGTGTCTCATCTGTCATCAGGCCTGCACATAAAAGCGGCAAGGCAGCATTTTTTGCCCCTGATACCGTAATCTCACCTGATAATTGCTGACCACCTGTGATAAGCAGTTTTTCCATTGTTCCCCAAACCCTACTTATGCTTTGTATCAGAGGCACCTTGCTTCACTGCCGCCTCTTGCCCAGCGCGTCTCACGCGTGCTTGTGCTTTTCGTTTACGCAAATTCTCACGCAACGCCTGACCAAGCCTATCAGCCTTTTCTTGCTGTGGCGTTGTTGTGGTGTTCTTTTCACTCATATCACTCTTGCTTATCAGTCAAATTTTATAAAAGCGCTTTGTTCCAATTATTAACACAGATATAAAAGGGAAATCAGGACAAATCTAGCGATAAGCACGAAATTATCATTTTCACAAAAACTGATAGATTAACTGCTTCATTAATAACAGTGCCTGAGCCAGCATGATAAGCGTTTTTAAGTATCATGATTATTTGAACCAATCACCTTGTGCGAGGATTTACGTTTGGCACTCCCCTTTTCAGTCATGGTACATCAGTCATGGTAAAAAAATACCTACTTCCCTTCATCTTGGTCATTGGTTTAGTGCTGTTCTTTGCCACGGGCTTGCACCGCCTTTTGTCATTTGCAACATTGGCCGCGCATTATGGTGAAATTAAGTCCTTCATCAGCGCTAATCAGCTCACAGCCTATGGCTTATTTTTCCTGCTATATTTTGGTGCGGTCGCCTTCTCTTTACCGATTGCAAGCTTATTAACCCTATCAGGTGGGGCTTTGCTTGGGTGGGGCGCCGCCCTTATGATATTGTTTGCTGCAACCGCGGGGGCAGGCGTTGTATTCATAGCCGCACGTTCCATTTTGGCAGATGTCTTATCTGCTAAAGCAGGGCCCTTTTTGAAAAAGCTAGAAGCTGGCTTTCAAGATAATGCCTTCCAGTATTTGCTTGCGCTTCGCCTTGTGCCGATTGCGCCATTTTGGGTGGTGAATATCGTACCTGCCTTGCTTGGTATGCGTTTGGGGTCTTTTATCATTGCAACCTTTATCGGCATCATGCCAGGCACGCTTGTCTATGTGTATGTGGCACGCGGCTTTGACCATATTTTGGCACAAGGTGAGGCCCCTGATCTTAGCACCTTATCTGATATTAGAATTATTGGCCCGCTTGCCGCACTTGGCGCGCTTGCCCTGATGCCAACCATAATCAAAGTCATCAAAGCAAAAATGAACGGCAAATAATTACGCCAACAACGGAGGCACATTATGACAGAGCGCACCCTTATCGAAGCTGATATCTGCATCATTGGCGCAGGTTCTGGCGGCTTGTCACTTGCCGCAGGGGC
>WTHV01000211.1 GCA_011525265.1 Alphaproteobacteria bacterium
ATCAGACATGATAAGCCTCTTATTTTGCCGCTTTGGCAAGATAGGCATTCACACATGGTGGGCAAAGATAGCTATCTGCCTGCTCGATAAAGGCAAGAGCTAATTTTTCCCCGCGCCAATTATCAGCCCCACAACCACCACAGGCTTTGCCCTCATAAAGACCGTAGCTTATGCCATTATGCGACATAGAAACAGATGGTGTTGGCGTATCTTGTGACATGAAAAAACCCTCTTATGCGTAAGCTATAATGCCTCATGCTGAATGATATAGCATAATTTTTGGCAAGTGCCATCAAAAGCAAAAACCCGTAAGAGACTTATGAAACACGGAAAAGCTTATCAGTGAGATCATCAAGCGGGTCACCATAAAAGGCACCGCGGCGTATTTTTTCAAAATCTGTATCAAAGCAAGTGGCCATCGCCGAACAATAGACAGAACGAGCATCAATGGTTGCCATCAAATCTTGCCCTTCAAACAAGTCCCCTGACTTTAGCCCTGGCCAGTCAGCATAGACTTGTGAGCGTTTGACAAGACCGCCAGCCATCAAAATAGCCGTCCCATAACCATGCTCAGTGCCATAGCCCCCATTTTGGTGCAATTTGCGGCCAAATTCTGTGAGTGTCAGAATAAGCGTATCATCCAACGCATCCTTTAACCCAATAGACAGCAATTTCAAAACGCGGTCATAATCACGCAATTTCTCGCCATGTTCACCATCAGAGCCGCCTTGTGCGGCATGGGTATCAAAGCCCCCAATATCAAACACGGCGACGCGCGGGCCTGCTGCATCAGCAAGCTGTTCAGCCGCTTGGCGCGCTAGCACATCAATATCTGAGGATGTATAAAAAGACATCGAACGCGGACGGCCTTGAATTTTTGCCATCATCTCTTTGATTTCTGCGTCATGCTGATAGCTATCAGCGACCTTGTCCATGACAAAGTCACGCGGCAAAGGGAAATTGGCTGGGTAAAAATTATCAGGCACAATATTGCCGCGCAGCAATAGTGGCATTGGCAAAGATAGGGCAACCCCGTCTAAATTCGCCTCTGATAGGCCGCGCCCAAGCCAGCCTGTATTATCCCCATAAGGGACGTGCCCACCTGATTGCATAACATCTTGCCCCTCAAAGTGAGAGCGATTTGTATAGGGAATATTTGTGGCATGAACAACCGCAGCTTGTCCTTTTTGCCATAGCTCATGGAAATGGCGCAGGCGCGGATGAAGCTGAAAATCACTTGTGAGAGGCAAGGTCTCATCAACTGAAATATCAGGGCGCGCATTGCTAAGCCGGCTATCTTTGACTGGCACAGCTGTGAGGCCGTCCATACCACCGCGCAACATGATAACAACCAAATTACGCTTTGCGAGCCCTTCGGCACGCGCATTGAAAAGCGGCGACCCCAAAAGTGAGAGGCTAGAGAGACCTGTGATAAATTGTCGTCTTTTGATCATCATGATAATAACATCCACGCTGAAGGGAATAGCACTTGCATTGGGACATTTTCCGCCCGCCTTGTGCCAAGGCTCATACTCATTTCAAAGACTTCTTCTGCATTATCAAAATTCTTTTGCACCAACGCCTCAAAATCTAAATCTTCTGGCTTATGATGCCGCTCAGAAAAGCGTTTTGCAAAGGTCAGGCGCCTTATCAGTAACTCAGGTGACAACCATTCTGCTTTCGTATCTGGCCACCCGTTGGGCTGATCAGGGCGATAGGGACTGTGGCCAATTTCTTTCATATAACGCTCTGGTGAACGCATCACCCTGTTTGGATAATCATCAAATTGATAATCCATCATCTTTGCTGGCGGCGGCCATGTTGCGCCTGTCATATTCACCATCTGAAGCAACCAGACTTCAGGATTGTGGAATTTATAATTATCAGCCGCATGATCCCATACCACTTGCATCAATGTTTTATGCAAGGATGGCAAATCACCGCCTGTCTGTTCAAAGACAGCAATCAGTGGCGCCATCATCTCGTCGCTAGGCTCATCACAAATAAAGTGACGACATAGTTTCATCGCAAGAAACTTCGCGCATTCAGGATGGGTCGCCAAATCAGCGATGGCATCTATCAGTTTGTTTTTTGGCGTAATGCCACGTTGTTTATACTGCTTACCAAGCACCTTATGATCGCCTGGCTCATGTGACTTTTGGTCGAATTTTACAGGGTTACATTCTTGGCGTTTCTTCGTCCAATCATGACGCCACCCGGCCATAATATATGACAGCGCGATAACATCTTTTTGTGTATAGCCTGCCGCAGGTGAAATCGTATGAAGCTCAAGCAACTCACGGGCATGATTTTCATTCACCGTTGCAGGCTTTCCTTCTTTACGACGCCATTTGCCTCTTTGAGAATTTGGCCCCACAGATTCACTATTATCTAAATTATGAATCATAGACCATGATAGTGTTGCCGCCTCACACAACTCTCTAAAACTGCCTGTCATATTGGCACGGATTATTTCACGATGATAAGGGCCTGTTGTAAATTGCGGCATGAAATCCTTATCTGTGATGGCAAAATGATTACACCAAAATAACCATAGGCGCTCAAACACAGGTGCGGGGCTATTAATAGCCGTATGATGGCGCGCGGCGAGCTCTAATGATTCATAGAATTTCTCACCTTTTTCAAAAGCAAGCTTATCCTTTGCATCCTCATAGGCTTGGCGATCTTTGCGGAATTTTGGGCGCAAAATCTCGCGTCTGGTATAGACAAATTCACCATAAATTTTCAGATATTCTTCCCCTGTTAAAAGAGGGGTTGGCCATGTCATATCTGGCACTGTATCTAGCTGTGCTTGCGCCCATGCAACAGGGTCTGAGGGAATGTCTTGATTGGGGCCAAGCCCAAATGCCACTTTTCGAAAATACCTTTTAGTCATAGGCAAGCTTGGCAAATTGATAAATTTTTGTCAAATATCCCACTTTGAAATGGGTAAAAACGATTACCTATTGGAAAAGACTATCCTAGAATATCACGGGCAATACGCTCAAATATCTTTGCCCCAATGGGGATAAGGCCATCTTCAAAATCATAGTCTGGCTGATGAAGCGCTGTATAAGCATCTCCTGGCCCAAGGCATAGCATCGCGGCCTTTGCCCCCCATCCAAATGCGCCGAAATCTTCAGATGCGCGCATCGGCACACCATCTTGCCCATGAGCCACCCCAACACTATCCATCGCCTGACAAGCTATATCAACAGCCTCAACATCATTTAATGACGCCGCAAAATCATCAAACACCTCATAGCTTACCGTCATATTATGTTGTTTAGCGATATCTGAAAGAGACGACACTGCTTGTGTTTGTAACTCTGTAATCAGCGCATCTTGCGCTGCGCGTAACGTCACATAGATGGTGGCATCACCTGGCGTAATGCCAAAGGTTTTTTCACCCACACTTATATGAGTAATGGTGGATAACGTAAATTCATCATCAAGCACACCACCACGCCCAAGGCCTTCAAGCATGGCAATAACCTCTGGCATAAGGGCAATCGGAGAGTTTGCCAATTCAGGCTCTGCGGCATGGCTTGTCCGCCCACAAAGGCTTATGGCAAGCCCGCGCGAGGCACAATTAATCAGCCCCCCCTTTATGCCCACATAGCCAAAAGGCAGGCCCGGCTCATTATGAATCGCAAAGGCATAATCAGGTGAAATCGTTTGAAATTGCGCATCTGCGACAACCGCTTTCGCACCACTGCCATCTTCTTCGGCAGGCTGAAACATCAAAATACAGCGCCCTGTTTTTGGCCTGTTACGAGCCAATAGGCGCCCTAATGCAAGCAAGATTGTCATATGCCCATCATGACCACATAGATGTCCCTTACCATCAACCTCAGATGACCAGGGAACGCCAGATGTCTCTGTGATTGGCAAAGCATCAAGCTCTGCGCGGAACAGCACTGTCTTACCTGAAAGGCCGCTATCAAAGATGCCCGCCACACCATGACCACCCAAATTGCGCACCACCCCATCAGCGCCAAGTGCGCGAAGCTGTGCGGCAATTTCTTCAGCTGTTTGCGCCTCTTCACCTGAGAGTTCAGGTTGTTGATGGAGCTTGTGGCGCAATGCCACCAATTCTGTGATATCAGCATTTGTTAGCATCACATAGTACCCTTACCAGAGTAAAAACTTATAGCAGTCGCCATAATTTTTACCGCTATGGACAAGATGTCAACTCTTCACAGTTATTCCATTATCATGACATCATGGCACCACGCCCCAATAACCTCACGCTTGTTTGACACAAGCTGTTAGCGTATTATTTAACATGTGAAGAAATTTTGTTTGTGACAGCACTGATG
>WTHV01000005.1 GCA_011525265.1 Alphaproteobacteria bacterium
TCAGTCAAGAATTGGCAGATGAACATGATTTAGCCGAAGGTGATTGGGCTGAGGTTACATCCTATCATGGTGCCATTACAGTGCCAGTGGTTGTAATGCAGGGCGTGAATAAAGACACTGTCTGGACATGGAACGCGATTGGCAAAAAGAAAGGCGCATGGCGTCTATCTGATGATGCGCCTGAATCAAATAAGGGCTTTTTGCTAAACCATTTGATTCACGAATTATTGCCACCGAAAGGCGATGGTCTGCGCTGGTCAAATTCTGACCCTATTACAGGTCAAGCCGCCTGGTATGATTTGAAGGTGAAAATCGCCAAAGCAAGCCCGCCATCTAATTTGGCAAGCTTGCCGCAATTTGAAAGCCCTGCGGAGCTTCCAAATATGCCAGAGACACAAGATACAGTCCGCTATGGTCTGAAATGGACAAATGCCGCGAGGGATAAATCATGACATTATTACCTGAACCACAAGCGATAAAGCTTGGCTTGGTGATCGACCTTGATATTTGTGTTGGTTGTCATGCGTGTGTTGTGAATTGTAAAGAGTGGAATACCTCTGGCTATGGCGCGCCATTATCTGATGAGGATGCTTATGGCGCTGCGCCATCTGGCTCATGGCTTAACCGTGTCCATTCTTATGAGGTCACACCAGAAGCAAAATCAGATGCGCCAGCTATCTCGCGCACAGTCCATTTCCCGAAATCATGCTTGCATTGTGAAGAAGCGCCTTGCGTGACAGTCTGTCCAACAGGCGCATCTTATAAGCGTGCCGAAGATGGCATTGTGCTTGTTAATGAAGATTGGTGTATTGGCTGCGGCCTATGTGCGTGGTCTTGCCCTTATGGTGCAAGAGAGATGGATCCAGCAGAGCAGGTTATGAAAAAATGTACGCTTTGTGTGGATCGTATCTATAATGAGAATTTGCCAGAAGAAGACAGGCAGCCAGCTTGTGTGCGCACCTGCCCGACAAATGCCCGTCATTTTGGCGATTTAGGCGATCCAAATTCTGAAGTCTCATTACTTGTCGCGGCAAGAGGTGGTATGGATTTGATGCCAGAACAAGGCACAAAGCCAGTGAACCAATATCTGCCGCCAAGAGAGCGTAGCATTGAAGATGATGCCTCAGCCTCTCTTGTGGCAATGGCAGAAGCCGCAGAGCCGACAGGCTTTTGGAAATGGGTGGATGGCACCCTTGATAAGATTTCTGGAGGTGCATAATGCGTCCCGCTTTTTCAATTATCTTTTTTACGGTTATGTCAGGTTTCGGCTTTGGTCTAGGCGCGCTTGTGGCGCTTGGCCTGATTGATATGCCGACTATGTCATCTAAGTTAATAGTGCTTGCCACTATCATGATTTTTTCAGGTGCTGGTCTGTTATCCTCAACTTTTCACCTTGGTCATCCAGAGCGTGCTTGGCGGGCATTGACACAATGGCGTTCAAGCTGGCTGAGCCGTGAAGGTGTTTTGGCTATTGTCACTCTTGATGCGATTTTAGCCTGGTTTGCCTATGCACATTTTGTTGGCCAGCCACCTTTATGGGCAGGACTTATTGTCAGCGCTTTGTGCCTTTTCACAATTTTCTGTACTGCGATGATTTATGCCTCTTTACGCACAGTCGCACGCTGGAATCATCCGCTAACATCCGTGAATTATTTGGCATTTGGTCTTGCCAGTGGTCTTGTTGGTCTGGCTGCTTTGACAGCTTTATCAGGCATGAATGCAACCGGTCTTGCTATGGCGGCAAGTTGGGCACTTGTGGGTGCGTGGGGTGTAAAACTTGTCTGGTGGCAGGTTGCCGGCAAACAAGCAGAAGCAAGCACAAGAGAGACAGCGACAGGCCTTGGCCATTTGGGCAAGGTGGCGCCTTTGATGCCGCCTCATACATCTGAAAATTACCTGCAACATGAGATGGGTTTTGTGGTCGGCCGAAAGCACGCGCGTATCATTCGCCTACTTGCGCTTATCATTGGTGGGGCTGTGCCTCTTATCCTTTTGTCTGCCTTGCCAGCAAACCCCTTTGCCCTCATCCTTGCAGTGGGTGCAGTCCTTGTCGGGTTGTTCTTTGAGCGTTGGTTGTTCTTTGCTGAGGCAAAGCACGTGGTAATGCTGTATTATTAAGACAAAGACTAAGACCATTTGTTTTAAGGCAAATGGCTTTTGATCAACAGCTTGCACCCTTGACATAAGCCGCATAGAGGCAGATTGTCAGGGGTGTTTTATATCATGTCCTGTTTTAGTTAAGTGAGTACGAAAAGTGTTAAGACAAGTGTTTGGTATGAGGGCTGGTATATCAACCATTGAATTGCTTGTGGCAATGACTGTGCTTTCCACTGCCGCCATTGGGGTGTTTAGTGTTTTATCCACAACAGAGACACAGCTTTTATCGTCACGAAATGACCTAAACTCTCAGCAATCTGAAGAAGCGCTTGGGGCTTATTTATATGAAGAATTTATTTCCTATGATCCTGATGCGCCATCTTCTGGCTTAACTGATTCCAAAACAGAACAAGTTTATCTGCGCGCTGATTTTCCAGATACAGAATTGCGCTATCGCTCTTTGATGGGTAATCAAACACGTTATGCCGCTGACGCCACAACTGCAAAATGTCGCCTTAATGCTGGTACAGATGAGATTAATGGCACGGTGCGCTTTGCCGCAGATTGTGTCACCGTCCCAGAAGGGGCGGCTGATAATGATACCATCGCAGAAGTGATGAATGAGTTGTTGCTTGCTGGCATTCCTGTATCTTTTGGTGTTGAGAATGTTGGCTCACTTTGCAGCGTTAGCACGCCGATGGATAGTGCCGAGACAGGGCCAGGGGATATTGCGGTCATGACAGTTGATGACCCTGCCTGCCTTAACAGCCAATTATCAGGCCAGCCTGCGACCGATTCAGAATTGATTTTGCCCCGTTTTGTGGTCTATAGCGGCTTTGATGCCAATCGCTATAATACCTCTTTGATTGAACGCCCCACGGGCAAATCAGTTGGGATTGCGCTGACGGGTCCAACAAGTATGACAGCACAATCAGGCGTTAGCTCAGCAGAAACAGGCTTCGCGCTCTCTTCTTTATCAGATGATGATACAGGTGTGTTAACCTTCTCATCCTCTCTAATGGGGGTGGAGATTTCTATCTCAGATGGCGAAGGGGCAACAGTCACAGGTAATGATTCAGGCTCTGTGACCTTAACCGGTACATTCGGACAATTAAAAGAAGCGATTGGGAATCTATTCTATAAATCGCCAGAAGGTTATTTTGGCTCAGACACGCTGATTGCGGTTATTCGCTCTGGCTCTTTGCGCTCTGCGCTATCCGTGCCAATTGATGTGACGCCAAATTGTGGCGGCCAGTTAAATGGTACAGCAACACGTCTCGATCTCGGCTATGTGGACAGATCCACACCAACGACATATTTTGATGAAACAACCGCGACCTTCATCACAACAGTTTCTGTCTTTGATAATAGCTCGCCAACGCATTTTTACGGCTATTGCCGCCCGAATTCTCATCGCTATGATTATGTGACTCAAGATCGTGAGACAGGGAATATGTGTAATGCGACAAGCACGCATGATTCTATTACTTATCAGAAATATTCTAGCCGCTTGATGACCTATGATAATGGTTCGGCATGGAATATTAACTCAGCAATTAATGTATTCTTATATGAAGAATCAGATAGCATGACCCAAGATCGCTATGCCTTATTCTTTGTCTTAGATGGCTATCCTGGTATTTGTGATTCTGGCACAGCGCCTACAACATTGGCACAGTCTCGCTCATCTGGTAATGCGATGAAAAATTCCGATTTCAAGGATTTGAACTTGGATGATTCCTTATGGCCAAATGATGATATCCCAGATAACAGTGATAGACGCTGCCGTTTGGCTTTCCGCTTGTCAAATATTGAGCCTGGCAGAGATCTAGATGACCTTGATGATTTACATACATTCACCGATGACCCAGATGAATATACAGGTGTGATTGGTGATGATGGTCAGTTAACTGCACAAGCAAGCTGGCAGGTGCCGATTGACGGTGTTGTTGTGCCTTTGCGTGTGACAGGGACAACGCCGCCAGTGGAATTACGTGATTATAGTTTTGGTAATCCTATCTTTGAGCTTGTCTTCTGGGATACGCTGAATGCGTGGAATATTCGCGCGCTTGATCCAGATACGAATACCATCAGCTTTAGACGGATTCCTTTTGCGCCTGGCACTTCTGATCAAACACAGGCTATCCGAATTAATATCAACCAGTCACGACGCTGTGGGCCTTAAGATGATGATGAAGCTACGTCAAAAAATGCA
>WTHV01000183.1 GCA_011525265.1 Alphaproteobacteria bacterium
GTGGCAGACTGATCCAGCGTTCCAGAAGGCATATACAGAACTTGATGAGGCCTTTGCCCTTAAGCGCCTATTCATAGAAGCACGAAAGCGCGCCAATCTCTCGCAAGCACAGGTAGCTGAACAGATGGCAACGTCGCAATCCGCCATCACACGTCTTGAGCGAGGGGATTCCAACCCATCCTTGGATAAGCTTCGACGATTTGCAAAAGCCACTGGGCACAAATTAGAAATTTCATTTACCCCTCTATAGCAAAAAAGCACCGCTTCGGTGAGGCGGTGCTTTGCGACATTGTTAGGATTTTATCTGCGCCTTAAATCGCGAGATAATCGTGGCGTAGTTGCTCGTCTTCTAGGACGGTTTTTGCGAGGCCATCATAGACAACCTGACCTGTATCAAGGATAACCGCTCTATCAGCAAGCTTGAGGGCTGCAACCGCATTTTGTTCTACGATAATCGCTGTAATGCCTTCTGATCTGATTTGGTGAAGTGTCTTTTCAATCTCTTCAACAATCACAGGAGCAAGACCTTCATAAGGCTCATCAAGCAGAAGTAATTTCACGTCACGTGCCAAGGCACGGCCAATGGCTAGCATCTGCTGTTCACCGCCAGAAAGGGTAGTCCCTTCCTGTGACCGGCGTTCACCAAGGCGCGGGAACAAATCATAGATACGTTCAATTGACCAGCCAATTGGCTTTTCAATCTGTGCCAATTGCAGATTCTCTTCGACCGTCAGGCCTTGGATAATGCGTCTATCTTCTGGGACAAGACCCATGCCAAGCTGAGAGGCTTGATAGGCTGCCTTATCATGCAATGACACACCGCCTAGCCAAATCTCACCACCGCGCAATTCTGGGTTATCAAGGCGTGCAATCGCCCGCAAGGTGGAGGTTTTACCCGCACCATTACGGCCCAAAAGCGCTAAGATTTCACCTTCGTTAACAGATAGATTTACGCCCTGAACAATATAGGATTCGCCATAATAGGCCTGCAAATCTTTTGCTTCAAAAAAGCTGTTACCAGACATTAATGTGTTCCCCCTAGATAGGCTTCTTTGACCTTTGGATGTCCTTTGATATTTTCTGGCTTATCTTCGACGATCACATGGCCTTGCGCGAGGACAGAGATTTTCTGTGCCAGCGAGAATACCACATGCATATCATGCTCAATCACAACTTTGGTGATTTTGCGCTTTTCTTGAATTTCAGCCAATAAATCAATCGTGTTATTGGTATCAGCGCGCGCCATACCAGCGGTTGGCTCATCAAGAAGCAACAATTTTGGGTCTTGCGATAAGCACATCGCCATTTCAAGACGTCTTTTATCACCACGCGACAAAGATGAGGCGGTCATATGCCGCTTATCCTGCATATTCACATCAATCAGCATTTGTTCTGCTTTTTCGCGAATATCTGTCTGGCGAGACAGGAATGACAGGCCATTAAGCTTAAATGACCCATCACGCTTGGCAAGACAGGGAATAATCACATTATCAAGCACTGACAGCTCTGAGAAAATTTCAGGTGTTTGGAACACGCGCGCTACGCCGACCTGATTAATTTCATGTGGCTTAATGCCAAGCAATGATTGACCATCAAATGTGACTGTACCTGAATCAGGGGTCAATTTACCGACAAAGGTGTTGAGCAAGGTTGATTTACCTGCCCCATTTGGCCCGATAATCGCATGGATTGTGCCTGCTTCAACAGAGAGGTTCACATCATCTAGTGCTTGCAAGCCGCCAAAGCGCTTATTCACACCACGTATCTCAAGATAACTCATATCACAACGCTCCCTTATTCTGCCGCTTTTTGGCTGTCATCCGATTTTCCAAGTTTTACACGCAACCAATTATAGATGCGCGTGCCCCCTTCAATCAGACCACCAGGCAAGAAAATCACAACAAGCATAAATAACACACCCAAAGTCAGGTGCCAGCCCTTGCCCACAAAGAAATGTAGAACAAAGACAAGGGCATCAGATACCCCTTCAGGTAAGAAGGCAAACCAGCTTTCCAAAACACTATCGTTAATTTTAGAGAAGATATTCTCAAAATATTTGATAAAGCCTGCGCCAAGAACCGGGCCAAGCAATGTGCCCACACCACCCAAGATTGTCATCAAAACAACCTCACCAGATGCTGTCCATTGCATACGCTCTGCCCCTGCAAGCGGGTCTGTGATTGCCATAAGACCACCGGCTAGGCCAGCATACATACCAGAGATAACAAAGGCCGCTAGCGTGTAGGGGCGCGTATTAATCCCTGTATAATTCAGGCGTGTTTGGTTTGTCTTAATCGCCAAAAGCATCAGACCGAATGGCGATCTTGTAATGCGCATCGCGGTATAAAAACCAGCAATCAATATAATCGCACAGAAATAGAAGCCCACATTGAATTGTAGGGTCATGCCTAATAATTCGAATTTGGCTGTCGAATTCATTGTCAGACCAAACAGGTTGGTTGATGGAATAGTACCTGTTTCGTTCGCTGCGTCTAAAATACGCGGGTCATTTAGATTCAGCTGCAAGCCTGTCTCACCATTTGTGATAGGCGTTAGCACAGAATAAGCCAGATTATAACTCATCTGGGCAAAGGCCAACGTCAAGATAGAGAAATAAATCCCTGATCTGCGTAATGAGATAAAGCCAATTAATAAGGCAAATAGGCCTGCGACAACAACAGATAGCAGCAAAGCAGGAATGACATTCATCGTCAAAAGCTTAAACATCCAAACGGCAGAATAAGACCCCACACCCAAAAAGGCAGCGTGACCAAATGACAGATAACCTGTCAGACCAAATAGAATATTAAAGCCAATTGCGAAAATACCAAAAATGGCAAAACGCTGAAGCAAATCTGGGTAACCTGCGCCAAAAGGCGCAAGGATAATTGGACCTGCTAGCACCATGATAGTGAAGAAGATCAATAATAGACGGTCATTTTGTGACAAATGTTTCATTTAATCCTCCATCACACCAGCACGACCCATCAGGCCACGTGGACGTGTTAACAAAATCGCGATTGCCACAAGATAAATAATAATTTGGTCAATACCTGGCAGAAGTGTTTTGACCTCATTCATAGAGGCAAAACTCTCTAGCACACCAAGCAAGAAGCCAGCCAAGACAGCGCCCGGAAGTGAGCCCATACCACCCACAACAACCACCACAAATGACAGCACAAGGAAATCCATCCCCATATGATAATTTGGCGGATTAATAGGTGTGTACATAACACCTGCAAGACCTGCCACAGCCGCAGCAATACCAAACATCAAGGTAAAGCGACGGTCGATATTAATACCAAGCAAGCCAACTGTTTCTCTGTCTGCCATACCTGCGCGAACAACCATACCAAAGGTTGTGAATTGCAAGAAGGCAAAGACAAGGCCAATGACAATGGCAGAGAAGACAAAATAAATCAGACGCCAATAGGGATAAATAATCGTATTTTCTGCAAATCCAATCATCGCGCCAAAATCAAATGAGCCTTTGAATAGATCAGGCGCAGGTGTTGGGATAGGGTTCGCGCCATAAAATGCTTTGATAATTTCCTGCAATACAATGGCAAGGCCGAATGTCACAAGAATTTGATCAGCGTGCGGACGCTTATAGAAATGCTTAATCAGGCCGCGTTCCATAATATAGCCAATGGCCACCATGATAGGGATCGCAATAATAATTGCCAAAGGCACAGACCAGTTAATAATGGACTGTCCTAGTGCCTCGCCAAACCAACTTTCCACATAAGGCACTTTGACTTTCAGCGGGTTGCCAAGAAAATCTGTTTTCGTTGGGTCAATGACCACTGAATAAAGATTAAGCAGTTTCTGTAATGTAACGGCACAAAAGGCACCAATCATAAATAACGCACCATGTGCGAAATTGACCACGCCAAGCGTGCCAAAGATCAGTGTCAAGCCAAGGGCAATCAGCGCATAGGCACTCCCCTTATCAAGACCGTTTAAAATTTGAAGCAATATAGCATCCATCGTGTGAACCCTACGCGGTTAAAAAATCTGTAAACAGGCCACGTCAGACTAACTGACGTGGCCAAATTAAAATGAACCTTAAGCGCTATTATGCGCCTGGGTTACATTTACCAAGTGCGCCACCTGAGAACATTGGGTGGTCTGGAGCATATTCAACTTGCTCACGTGGTGTAACCTCAACGATTTCAAGAACGTCAAATTCTGAAGTTGGGTTTTCTTTACCCTTCACAAC
>WTHV01000026.1 GCA_011525265.1 Alphaproteobacteria bacterium
CGACGACCCGTTGCCTATGCTGATTTCACCTGACGGTGATACAAATTCTGAAGATTCAGCGCAAACAGCCTTTATACGCTCAAGCCTTGGACATATTTTGGCCTACGCCGCCTCTCTTATCCCATCTGTGACACGCACCCCACAGCAAATTGATGATGCGATGAAGCTTGGCTTTAACTGGATCAAAGGCCCGTTTGAGATGATGGACGCCCTCACCCATGAGACTGTTCGCTCAATGATCACTGAAGCTGGCCTAGAAGTGCCATCTTGTTTGCAAGATGATACCCCCTTTTATCAGCCATCAGATGCTGGCCTGCTTGTCGCCCATTATGATAATGCAGGCACAAGGCTTAGTGATAGCCTTGTGAATTTGCCTGAAGGTACAGAGCGTTTTCATATGATGCGACGCTGCCTGACGCCTCTTGCCAGCAATTCATCAGCAAGCTTGTTTGAAATTGGACATCATTTGCGCTTGATTGAATTTCATTCTAAGGCAAATGCCCTAACAGATCTGTCGATGGAGATTGTGGCTGAGGCAGCAAATAACCCTGGCCGCGGGATCATTGTGCATAATGATGCGCAACATTTCTCTGCGGGTGTTGATTTGAACGCCTTCCGCGCCTTTATTGAGGCAAATGATTGGGACGGCATTGATGGCTTCCTTGCACGCTTTCAGATGGCAGTAAAGATGTTGAAATATACAGCTGTCCCTGTGATTGGCGCCCCTTCTGGCCTTGCGATTGGCGGTGGTTTCGAAGTGCTTGCCCATTGCGATAGGCTGATTGCCCATAGCAACTCTGTCCTTGGCCTTGTGGAATCAGGTGTTGGTGTTGTCCCTGCGGGCGGCGGTGTCAAAGAAAGCTATTTGCGCTGGTTTGCCGCAACAAATGATTGGCGCAAAGCCGCATGGCAGACATGGATGCAAATCGGCTATGGCCTGACAGGCACATCACCTGAAACAAGTGCAAAATTCCAGTATTTCAGAGATGAAACAGATGATGCTGTCATGAACAGGGATAAACTTATTACCCAATCTATCAGTGCTGTTGAGGCGATGATTGCAAAAGGATATGAGCCACCTTCAGAGCCTGAAATTACGCTTGCCCCTTATGATTTGCGTGATGAAATGGCCGCTTTTATGGATAAGGGTATCACTGATGGGCTGTTTTTCCCTCATGATAAAACTGTCGCGATGCAGATTGCAACGATTGTAACAGCCGATGAAGATGAAGCGTCAATACAGGTCACAGAAGATGATCTTTATGCAAGAGAACGCCGCGCCTTTATCCGCCTTGCAAAAACCGCCTCGACATATGAGCGCATTTCCACAATGCTTGATAAGGGTACACCTGTCAGAAATTAGAGTTTTGTGACACATTCTATCAGGAAAGTAAGATTATGACCTTTAGCTATACCACTGATAAATATGATCAATTTGAAAAGCAGGCTGCCAATTATGTGCCGCTATCGCCTTTATCATTCCTGCCGCGCACAGCGCTGATGTTTGCAGATAAAACATCTGTGATTTATGGGACGCGTCGCTATAGCTGGTCACAAACCTATGAGAGATGCAAACGTCTTGCGTCCGCCTTGCAAAAAGCAGGATTACAAAAGCATGATACGGTCGCTGTCATGGCGGCAAATACGCCTGAATTGGTTGAATGTCATTTTGGCGTGCCAATGGCGGGCGGTGTGCTAAATACGATAAATGTGCGCCTTGATGCCAGCACAATTGCCTATATTCTCAATCATGGTGAAGCCCGGTTTTTACTGACCGATACAGGCTTTGCGCCTGCTGTTAAAGAAGCGCTAGCTGAGATTGGCAGAGATGACATCACAGTGATTGATATCATTGATACTGAGGCACAAATTGATGGTGAATGCCTAGGGCGCCAAGATTATGAAGCATTTATCGCAGGCGGTGATGCTGATTTTGACTGGCAGCTCCCTTCTGATGAATGGGATCCTATTACGCTCAATTACACCTCTGGTACAAGTGGTAAGCCAAAAGGCGTTGTCTATCACCATAGAGGCTCTTACCTAATGTCGATGGGGACTGTGACTGATTGGAATTTACCGCGTCACCCGTCCTATCTTTATACCGTACCAATGTTCCATTGTAATGGCTGGGGTCATGCTTGGACGATGACAGCGCTAGCCGGTACTATCATCTGCATCAGAGCCATCACAGCAGAAGCCATTTACGCCCTTGCCCATGAGCATGATATTACCCATTTTGGCGGTGCCCCTATTGTTTTGGGTATGATCGTGAATGCTGATGAGGCAGTGCGTAAACCATTAAAGCATAAGGTTGAAGTTATGACAGCAGGCGCGCCGCCACCTGCGGCAATCCTTGAGGCAGTTGAAGCGCTTGGCTTTAATGTCACGCAAGTCTATGGCCTTACAGAGACCTATGGTCATACCATTATGTGCAGCTGGAATTCTGATTGGGATGACCTTGATTTCGCGAAGAAAGCTGATTTGAAAGCCCGCCAAGGGGCCGCAATGGTGCATACAGATAATATGCGCATTGTCAGCCTTGAGACTGGCGAAGATGTCCCTGCTGATGGCCAAACCATGGGCGAGATTTGGATCCGCGGTAACACAATTATGAAAGGCTATCTGAAAGATAAAGACGCAACCAATGCGACTCTATCTGAGGGATGGCTTCGGTCAGGTGATTTAGGCGTCATGCATCAAGGCGGCTATATGGAAGTCAAAGACAGGCTGAAAGATATCATCATTTCAGGGGGCGAGAATATCTCATCTGTGGAAATTGAATCTGTGTTACATCGCCACCCTGCCGTTGCCTTGGCAGCTGTCGTCGCGCGCAAGGATGAGAAATGGGGCGAGGTCCCTTGTGCCTTTGTTGAATTAAAGGATGGGGCAAGCGCAACCGAAGATGAGATCATCACCTTCTGCCGCGAACATCTTGCCGGCTTTAAACGGCCAAAATATGTGATTTTTGGCACATTACCAAAAACCGCAACAGGCAAGATTCAAAAATTCGAATTACGAAACAATTAAGCAAGCCAGTCTTCTATAGACAGGCTTTCCGTCGCTTGGCCTGCACGCAATGCCATCTGTGCATAGGATGAGGCTTGCGGTAAGCTTAGAGCGGCAAATAAGCGGCACGAAGCAAGCTTATTACGCAAAAAGGCTGTATCAGCCCCCTCTTGGCGTAATGCTGACGAGGCCAATACCCCTTGGCGCAATAAGTGCCATCCGCCTGTCAATGTGCCAAGCATCATGAGGTAAGGCACACCAGAGGCGGCAATATCTCTTGCATCATTACGGCGTGCCAAAAGGCTGTTAATCGCGTCTTCTGCCTCTTGGCATTTGGCTTGCAAATCTGTTGCCAATAGGCTGATTGCCTCATCATCATGACTGATCTGGGCTTGTGCCTCTGTTGTGATTTCTGCAATCAAAGCTTTGGCTTCCCTGCCCTCATCACGAATGGTTTTGCGGAATAACAAGTCATTAGACTGAATGGCTGTTGTGCCTTCATAAATTGGCAGGATTCGGGCATCACGATAATGTTGAGCAGCACCTGTTTCCTCGATAAAGCCCATGCCGCCATGAATTTGCACATTATGAGAGGTCATAATTTGCGATTGCTCTGTTAGCCAGCCTTTAATAATGGGGATCATAAAATCAGCTCTGCTGCTATCACCATCATCACTGGCCTCTGACTCATCAAGCAAAGCGGCGCCATAAATCATCAGCGCACGCATAGCCTCGCTCTCTGCTTTCATCTGCCCAAGCAGGCGCATCACATCAGGGTGATGGATAATCGGGCTTTTAGCGTCTTTTGCAAGCGGAATGCCTTGCACGCGCGTCTCAGCATAGGATAGGGCTTGTTGCAGCGCCCTATCACTCAACGCCAAGCCTTGAAGGCCAACATTAAAGCGCGCATGGTTCATCATGCCAAACATGATGGCAAGCCCTTGATTTTCCTCGCCAACCAAATAGCCAACAGCTCCGCCATTATCGCCATATTGCAGCACAGCCGTGGGTGAGCCTTTAATGCCAAGCTTTTTTTCGATTGAGACACAATGAACATCATTGCGCGCACCAAGAGACCCATCCTCATTAATCAGGTATTTTGGTACCAAAAATACAGAAATCCCTTTATGGCCTTCTGGCGCATCTGGCGTTCTGGCAAGGACAAGGTGGATGATATTTTCGGCCATATCATGCTCACCATAGGTGATATAAATCTTCTGACCTGAGATAAGGTAATGATCGCCTGTTTTGACCGCCTTAGTCTTAATAGCCGCCAAATCAGTGCCAGCTTGCGGTTCGGTCAGGTTCATCGTCCCTGTCCAACGCCCTTCGACCATTGGCGGTAAAAATGTAGCTTTTTGGGTATCACTTGCCGAATGCTGAAGCGCTGAGATTAGGCCTTGCGTTAATAAATGGCATAAGGAAAAGGCCATATTTGAGGCTTGCCACATCTCATTGACGCATGAGCTAAGGGCAAGTGGCATATTCTGGCCGCCAAAGGCTTCATCAGCCTCCATAGAGGTCCAACCGCCTTCAGCCAATTGTGCAAAAGCAGCAGCAAATCCGTCAGGGGTTGAGACTGTGGCATCATCATGGCGCTTTGCACCGCCCGCCTTATCAGCGCTATGATTAAGCGGTGCTATGACATCACCAGCTAATTTACCTGCCTCTGTTAGGATGACATCAATCATCTCATCATCAGGCAATGAGTGGGCAAGATGGGGGCTGTGTTTGCGATGCACGCGCAGTGCAAATTTCATATCTGTAATCGGCGCTTTATACATAAGATACCCTTTTTTAGTCGTCAGCCTGTAACATTTACCGCATTCACTTCCGCCTTAATATAGCGTGACATAACGCAAAGTCACCCTATTAGCTGTGCTTTTTACAATGCAATATTTTCACAGAAAAACACAACTTAAGACAAGTCTATCTGCGTATGAATAACGAATAAAAGACAATAGCGTAACATGATAGGTTCTTGCTTTATGTCTTCCCCCCTTGCGATTATGTGGTTTCGTTCTGATTTGCGCCTCAAAGATAACCCTGCTTTGCGTGCGGCGTGCCAATCAGGTGCCCTTCTGCCGATTTACATTCTAGAGGATGACGATGCTGGCACAGACGCAATGGGCGCGGCGTCACGCTTATGGCTTCATCATGCCCTAGCTGACCTAAATCAGGGGTTAGACGGCAAGCTAAAGCTCTTTAAAGGAGCGGCAAAAGATGTTCTCATAAAGCTATGTGAGGCGCATAAGGTGACTCATATTCACTGGAACAGAGCCTATGAGCCTTGGCGCATGAGCCGTGATGCCGACATTAAAAGCACATTGCAAAATTTCGGCATCATTTTGGAAAGTCATAAAGCCAATTTGCTGTGGGAGCCCTGGGAGGTTGCAAAAAATGATGGCACGCCCTACCGCGTTTTCACACCTTTTTATCGCAGAGGATGTCTGAATGCCCCAGAGCCACGCCGCCCACTTGCCGCACCATCTGCTATCAGCTATGCCGCATTAGATTGTGAGTCTTTCACACTCCAAGATCTGTCTTTGTGCCCTCAACATAATTGGCAAGACAACATTACAAGCCATTGGGATATAACAGAAAAAGGCGCTCACGAAAGGCTTGATTCTTTCTTAGTTGATGGCATATCCGATTATGATGAAGGGCGTAATTTTCCGGCAAAACCATTTGTGTCTCGCCTATCGCCCTACCTCCATTTTGGCCAGATTTCCGTAAACCAATGCTGGTATAGCGCATTAGAGCGCTTTGGCATGGCGCATAAAGGATGTGATACGTTCTTATCTGAATTAGGCTGGCGCGAATTTTCTGCCTCATTATTATTCTATAATCATGACTTGAAAACACTGCCACTTAATCAGAAATTCATCCATTTCCCATGGCGTGACTCTTCTGAAGATTTGAAAAAATGGCAATATGGGCAGACAGGCTATCCGATAGTCGATGCCGGAATGCGCGAATTATATCAAACAGGCTATATGCATAACCGTGTACGAATGATTGTGGGCTCGTTCTTGGTCAAGAATTTGCGCCTGCATTGGCAACATGGGGAATCCTGGTTCTGGGATTGCTTATGTGATGCTGATCATGCCGCCAATAGTGCAAGCTGGCAGTGGATTGCCGGTTGCGGGGCAGATGCCGCCCCCTATTTTCGTGTGTTCAACCCCATCACACAAGCCGAAAAGTTCGATGGCAGCGCCCATTACATCAAAAAATATGTGCCTGAATTGGCCAATCTGCCTGAAAAATATATCGGTAATCCCTCTGCCGCACCTGCCGCAGTGCTTGCTGACGCACAAATCACATTGGGCGAGACCTATCCCATGCCCATTGTTGATGCCAAGCAATCACGCCTTGATGCACTAGCCGCCTTTGCCACATTAAAAGAGGTTGGCTAATGGCAAAATTGCTTTTGGTCATGGGTGACCAGCTATCCGAAAATCTTCCCTCACTTCAAGACGCTGTGATAGGCGAAGATATCATTGTGATGGGTGAATTATCATCCGAAGCCACATCTGTTCGCCATCATAAGCAGAAAATAGCGCTAATTTTCTCTGCCATGCGGCATTTTGCCAAAGCCTGTGAGGCAGACGGCCATACGGTCTATTACCAACAATATGACCATGATAATGGCGCAAAGGATTTTGCTGAACTGCTCACCAATGCAGCAGAGCAAAGCGGCTTGTCTGATATCAGCATGACCAGAGCCTCAGAATACCGCCTATTAACATGGCAGGACGAATTTGCCGCCAGTTGGAACGGGACTGTTAGCCTCTATGATGATATCCGCTTTCTTGCAACAAAAGACGATTTTGCCACGTGGGCGGCGGGTAAAAAACAATTAAGGATGGAATTTTTCTATCGTGAAATGCGTAGAAAATACAATATCTTATTAGAAGATGATAAACCTGTTGGTGGCCAATGGAATTATGATAGTGAGAACCGTAAGCCGCCCAAATCAGGTTTGGTCATACCTGCCAAAACACGCTTTGAGCCAGATGAGATTACAGCCCAAATATTAGAGGTGGTTGAGGCCTATTTCAGCGATCATTTTGGCACGTTAGATGCCTTTGATATGGCTGTGACGCGCGAACAAGCTCTTGAGGTGTTAGATGATTTCATCACGCAACGCCTGCCAGATTTCGGCTCTTATCAAGATGCGATGATAGCTGATGAGCCTTTTATGTATCATGCCCATATCGGCGCTTATATCAATATCGGGCTATTAGCACCAATTGAGGTCATCACACGTGCAGAACAAGCCTATTATGATGGGCACGCCCCATTAAATGCAGCAGAAGGCTTTATTAGGCAAATATTGGGATGGCGCGAATATATCAGGGGTATTTACTGGCATTTCATGCCCGATTACGCCGACCAAAACGCATTAAATGCCACAAAACCCCTGCCCGCCTTTTTCTGGGACGGCAAAACCAAGATGAGGTGCCTATCACAATCCATAGGCCAGACAATCACCTATGCGTATGCCCATCACATCCAACGCCTGATGGTCATAGGTAATTTTAGCCTCCTAGCAGGCCTATCACCTAAAGAGGTGAATGAATGGTTTTTAATCGTCTATTCTGATGCATTTGAATGGGTTGAAATGCCAAATGTCTCCGGCATGGTGTTATTTGCAGATGATGGCATTGTGGCCTCAAAACCCTATGCGGCAGGCGGTAATTACATTGATAAAATGTCGAATTACTGCAAAGGCTGTCACTATAAGGTCAAAGAAAAAACAGGTGAGACAGCCTGTCCTTTTAACTATCTTTATTGGGATTTTCTGCTTCGTCATGAAGGCAAATTGCGCAACAACCCGCGCCTTGGCATGATTTACCGCACCGCTGATAAAATGGGCGATGAAAAAAAGGCGATTATCCGCCAAGATGCAGAGAAATTTCTGTCTTCTCTATAAATCTGTATCGTAAATTTCAAAATCCGTGATAAGACAAAGGCGCATTGCAATAAGGTCAAGTGAAACGGAGCGCGCCTTATGTTATCATCAGTGATACAAAGCTTAAAGCAACATCCGCTATTTGGCCTTGCACTTGCGGGTTTTGGTGCGCTTGTTTTAACGCCTGATACGTTATTTATTCGCCTCTCTGAGATGGGGCCTCTTGAGATCATCGTATGGCGCGGGCTTGAAATTGGCTTCATCATGTTCACTTTGAGCTATCTGCTTGACCGCAAAAATTTCGGCAAGACGCTGAAATTGACCTATTCTCCTGCTGGTATGGCAGCATCAGCCTGTATCTTTGTCAGTGCCATTGCCTTTGTGACAGGCGTAACAGAGACATCAGTATCTGTGATTTTATTCGCCCTTGCGACCTCACCTATTTTTGCGGCCTTTTTCTCGCGGATTATTTTAAAAGAACGCACTCATATCTCAACATGGCTTGCCACAGCCTTTACCCTTGGCGGCATTTTGCTGACGGTTGTTGATGCTGATAGTGCGCATGGCTCGCCTGATGGCTCTGTGGTATTTGGCGCTTTTTGTGGTCTGACAGCCGCCGCGGCCTTTGGTTTGAACTTTGTGATCCTGCGCAAACACCACAATCTTCCCGTTGCCACCATTACAGGCAATGGCTCACTTCTAGCCGCTCTAGCGGTGTTAAGCTATATCGGCACATCAACCTTATTTGATGGCAATATTTTGATGATTTCAGTCTCAGGTCTGATTATCTTGCCTCTTTCATTCTTTTGTCTCAGCTCTGCCTCTCGCTATACCACAGCGGCGAATATTGGCCTTCTGATGCTGCTTGAGACAATTCTTGGGCCCATATGGGTCTGGCTTGGTGTAGGTGAGACAGCCACCGTACAAATGATGATTGGCGGTGCGATTGTGATCACAACTTTGGCAATTTATGTGATTTACACATCATTGGCACTGAAGAAATAGCGCAAGCTGAGGCTTAAAAAGCAATATCCTCACCTGTTTCAAGCCATGGCTTATATTTTTCCATAACAGCCTGAAATGCATCACTATGTAAAAAATCCTGAAGCCATCTATGGAGATGCGGCCAGTCTTGGGCATCAAACCAGTCACTATCAGCTATGCGAAACTGGCGCACAAAGGGCAAAGTCGCGAAATCCAACAGCCCTAATGCCTCACCTGAAAGCGCGGCTTGTTCGCCCAAAAGCCTATTCCAATCTTGCAAAAACACCGCACCCGCATCACGGTGTTGCGCCTCATCGACATCATCATAACGTGTCGCATATTTATAGCGGTCGAGATGATGCTTAAAGTCGCTATCAAGCGCATCTAGTTGGCGCAAAACCCCCTCTTTATCTTTATGATAGCACGCCAGCCACTGATGTGGGTCAGCCTTGCCAAGCGCCCAAAGCATCACATCACGCGATTCATCAATCACGCTACCATCAGCCAACTGCAAAACAGGTACTGTCCCTTTTGGTGAGGCGGCAAGGAACGGCTCTGGCTTGTCACGAAGCAGGATTTCACGCAAATGAACCCTCTGCCCGCTTGCCTTTAAGGCGAGCCTTGCGCGCATCGCATAAGGACACCGCCGAAAGCTCCATAAGATAGGCGTATCTGTCTGTGTCATGATTTTACTAACTGCGCCCCAATGGTAAATTCAGGCCCCTCTACCTCATAGGCAGAAGCAAAGCCTGTGACAATCACCCCTTTTTTGGGGGTAAGTTTTATCATATGAAAATCGGTAAAATCTTTGATAAGTGCCATTGTGGGGCCAAAAGGCTCTGCCATTTTTGCCGCGATATCACTAAAATCCTGACTATTGCGTTCTATTACCTCAATATCAGCGTCAAATTTCACGCGCACACGTGCCCAAATATTCTGTGATACTGACTCATCAGCGATGACCATAAAATGCGCAGGCTGCCCTGAAATTAGGGAACGAACATGAGACGATAGCTGGCTGGTATAGATATAAAAACAGCCCACATCATCTCTGATAAAGGGGCTTGTACCCATATCAGGCGTGCCATCAGCCCCTGTCACACAAACGTTAAGCGTTCGTGCTGTTTTCAATAAGGCATCTCTGCTTTGGGCAATTTTTTCTAATTTTGACACGGCTACACCATAGGCATGCTGACGAATTCGTACTATAATTAGGATATAGAGCGTCACAAAGGAACGGGCAATATGGCAAATCTTACGATTGATATTTATTCTGATATTATTTGCCCTTGGTGCTATATCGGCAAAAAACGCCTTGAGGAAGCCCTATCGCAACGCCCTAATATCACCCCAACCATAAGATGGCGCGCCTTTTTGCTTAATCCGTCTATGCCAAGGGGCGGAATGGATAGACAGCTCTATTTGAAACAGAAATTTGGTGAGGCCTCGAACGCTGTTTATGACCGCATAGCGATGGCTGGCAAAGATGCCGGAATTGATTTTGCCTTTCAAGACATTGCCAAAACGCCTGAAACCTCAGCGGTTCACACGCTGTTAATTGCCGCAGGTAAGCATAGTTTTTCTTTATCAGAACGCTTTTTTCAAGCCTATTTCCTTGAAGGGCGCGACATTAGTGATGCAGAAGTGCAAAAAGACCTTATCACCCAAGAAGGCTGTGAGAATAGCTATACCAAAGAAGCGCTAGAGCAAGCGGCAGAACAAATTAATCAAGACATCCAATTTGGTGGCAATGTCGGCATTGATGGCGTGCCGTTTTTTGTCTTTAACGAGCAATTCTCGCTTGCAGGCGCGCATCCGGCACCGGTTATCTTATCTGCCATGGATGCCGCTGTTGCTGAATAGGCGCCCACTGTGCCTTAAGCCTGTTCTGCTAATGCCACAAGCTCTGTTAATAGCGCCTTTGCCTGTTTTGCACGACCTTGGACCAATTTTAAATCACGCATAACCACAAGCTTATGTTCTGCCTTTAGCTGAACTTGGCCTTTTTGTGCCGCAATCCACCCCACAAGCGCATCTGGATTATCAAAGCGATTATCCTTGAACATCACAGAAAACCCCTTATCGCCTGCATCAATTTTTAACACATTAGCACGGCGACATAATTGTTTTAATTCAACGACTTCTAGCAAATTGCTAACCGAATCTGGAATCTTGCCAAAGCGGTCGATCAACTCTGTCATCATCTGGTTCATTTCATCTTCATTCTGCAAAGACGCAATGCGGCGATAGATAGACAGACGGCTAGTCAAGTCAGGGATATAGGCTTCTGGGATAAGGATTTTTGTGCCAATTGTGATAAGAGGTGCGTAATCTTGACCGTCATCTGCCTGTTCTTTTTCACGCTCTTTGGCACGGCTTTTTTGCGCGATTTCTACTGCTTGGCGCAACATATCTTGATAAAGCTCTACCCCAACCTCTTTGACATGACCTGATTGCTCATCACCAAGCAGGTTCCCTGCCCCTCTAATATCAAGATCATGTGAGGCAAGCGTAAATCCAGCACCAAGCTTATCAAGCGTTTGCATTACCTCAAGGCGGCGTTTTGCGCCTGCTGTCATAACCTTATGCTGATCTGTGGTCAGATAAGCATAGGCACGCTGTTTTGAACGTCCGACACGGCCGCGAAGCTGATAAAGCTGAGAGAGGCCGAACATATCAGCTCGATGAATGATCATTGTATTGGCTGATGGGATATCAATCCCTGATTCCACAATATTGGTCGAAAGCAATATTTCTGCCTGCCCCTCGCCAAAGGCAGTCATAGCTTTATCAAGCTCTGTTGGCGTCATGCGGCCATGGGCAGAAATAATCTTGGCATCAGGGACAAGTTTCACAATGCGCTCATAAAGGCGTGGCATATCATCAATACGCGGACAGACAACAAATGACTGACCACCTCTAAAGCGTTCACGCAATAAGGCTTCTTTTAAGACCACATTATCCCATGCGCCAATGAAGGTACGAACCGCAAGCCTATCAACAGGCGGGGTTGCGATGATAGACATTTGCCGCACGCCAGACAGTGCCATCTGAAGCGTGCGCGGAATAGGCGTTGCGGTAAGGGTGAGGACGTGAATATCGCCTTTTAATTCTTTCAAGCGCTCTTTTTGGCCAACCCCAAAGCTTTGTTCTTCATCAACAATCAGCATACCTAAATTGTTAAATTCAATAGATTTCGCCAAAAGCGCGTGCGTGCCAATAACAATTTGTGCAGAGCCATTTTGGATGTTTTCTTTAATAAGCTTGGCCTCAGATGTGCTTGTCATGCGTGACAAGATAGAGACATCAATCGGAAAGCCCTTAAATCGTTCGGTAAAGACTTTACCATGCTGACGGGCAAGAAGTGTCGTAGGCGTCACCAAAGCCACCTGATAGCCTGCCATAGCCGCAACAAAGGCGGCACGCAATGCGACTTCTGTCTTGCCAAAGCCCACATCACCACAAATTAATCGGTCAGTGGCCTTGCCAGAGGCTAAATCTTCTAAGACATCAGAGATGGCATCAAGCTGATCTTCTGTTTCTGAAAAGCCAAAGCGCGCACAAAATTCTGCAAAACCCCCTTCAGGGGCAACAAGCGGTTGTGTTGAGGCAACAGCGCGATTAGCCGCAATGCGGATAAGCTGTTCTGCCATGATTTTAATGCGTTCTTTGATTTTGGCTTTACGCGCCTGCCATGCCACACCACCAAGCTTATCAAGCATGACATCGGTTGAATCTTTGCCATAGCGCGATAGCATATCGATATTTTCAACAGGCAAATATAATTTATCACCGCCATGATAAATAAGCATAAGGCAATCATGCTCAATGCCGCCAGATGCGATAGTCTCAAGCTTCTCATAGCGCCCAATCCCATGTTCGACATGAACCACAAGATCGCCCTGCTCAAGGGCTGAGACTTCTGTTAGGAAATTCTCTGCACGCCTTCGACCAACAGGACGCGCTAATCTTGTACCGAAGATATCTTGTTCTGTGATAACGCGCAGATGGCCAACGCTAAACCCCTTCTCAAGCGGCCAATAGGCTGTTGAAATGCGGTGTGTAACAGCATTGGTAATATCAGTGGCATAGGGGATTTGAGACCCGGTTGCCTCTTGCAACATATCGCCTGTACGCCGTGCTGCCCCCTCAGATGTTGCTGCGATGAGTATCACGTCATCCTTGCCTAATTCTTCAAGCATCTTAGCAATGTGGGATAATTTATGCCCTGTTTCTGCTATCGCAAGGCCAAGGCCGCCGCGCCCTTTGGCATCATAGGCCTCTTGTGCCGCTCTATCTTGAGAAAAGCTTGATAAATAATGCGCATTTACCGCCTCTAATGAGGCTTCGACCTCTTCATTTGTGCGATAATGCCAATGAGGCGGCAGAGGAAAATAGGCAATATCATCATCGCCCTCTGGCTTTTGTCGTGCCTGATAGAATTCTGCAATTTGCTCTTGGCGTGACATGATAGCTGGGCGTGCTTCTTCATCAAAAATAATCGGAACGATTGTGCCATTTGACGCTGTGCAATAATCTTCAACTACTGCCATCTCATCATGAAGCAAGGCAGACCAATGCTCGAGGGCTGGTGTCATGCGTGCTGCTGAGACAGATTCATAAAGAGGAGACTTCGCGCCCTTGCCGCCAAAAAACTCTCTAAAACGAGAGCGGAAGAGCGAAACGGCATCTTCATCAAGCAGAAATTCGGTTGCTGGTTGCAGCACAAGGCCATCAGAGGCACCCGTTGAACGTTGTGAGCCAGGATCAAATAATTTGATGGTATCAATCTCATCACCAAAAAAATCGAGACGTGTTGGCAAGCCTGACGCATCACTGTAAATATCGACAATGCCGCCACGCACGGCAAATTCACCATATTCACGCACGGTATCGGTGCGGTGAAACCCATTTTGTGTCAAAAATTGTGTTACAGCCTCAACTGATATCTGCTGACCTTTGCGCAATGATAGGCTTGCTTTGGCAAAAAATGACGGTGGTGGCACCTTTTGCAGCCACCCATTAACCGTTGTTACGATAAGCCGCGGATTTGGCACATTTGCTGAACCATCATCACCTGCTAGAACAGACAGAGTCGCAAGGCGGCTTGATGTGACAGAAGAATGGGGAGACACGCGGTCATAGGGAAGACAATCCCATGCGGGCAATATCAAAAGCTCTGCCTCTGGCATCACAAAACGCATACCATCAACAAATTGGGTTAATCGTGCATCATCACGCAGGACAATAATCCTTGTCTCACCTGCCTTTGCAAGGGCACTGACAACCATCTGGTCAACCCCTTGAGGTGCCCCATCAAAGAATTTCTTAAATTGAATATTAT